>JANOUN010000849.1:0-3531 GCA_031416875.1 Planctomycetota bacterium
AGCAACAGGCATGGGAAGATGTGATCTGGGCGATCTTGAATGCACGAGAGTTTCAGTTTGTGAAGTAAATCAGCGCGCATTGCGGCGCAATTCAACCAGACGCATGTTGAGACCGGGAACTCACGTAGCAGAATTCGCGAGAATTCTGATGCTCACTCTGGATTCAATATTGAACCTGATTCAGGAAGAATGAGTACAGTCCATTTTGGGGTGAATTCAGGAACAGCAACATTTCTGCAGGGAAGGCTTTTATGAAGTTTCAACTAAACATTTTGAGATTATCTTTTCTGGTGGCGATTTTGAGTGGCCTCGTCGGGTTCGCGTTCACTGTGGTGACGCTGGGCATTCTGGCGGGCGGCTGGCTGGTGAACTGGATGTCCCCGGGAATCTCTTATGAATTCGCGAGTATCATCGCAGGTCAGGGGCTGTTGATTGCTGGTCTGCTGCTTGCTTTTGCAGCGAACTTTGCGGGCAAGGTATTAGCAAGTCAAGAGTTTCAGGAACGAAACAGTGATGACGATGACATTGACGAGGATGACGACAGCGATGAAGCGGCAGAGTGGCTTGCCGAACGAATCGCAGACATGACTCATGCAAAATTGACACAGACCGCTCCAAAGAATCGACGTTACACCGCGAAGCCTCGCGGGAAATAATTGTTGGAGTACACGCATTCGCCTGCTGGGTTTACGTTCAGAGCAGGGTCAATTCCGGCACCCCGACTTGTTCTACCCACCTCGTTCAGCCTACCGCGGTCCTTCCTATGATAAGCTCCGTCCGCTTCGCGACCGTTGTCTTTGCGCTCCTCGCCTCGTCCACAAGCCTCTTCGCTCAGCTTCCAGCCACGCGGCTGGACGGTGTGTTCCCTGCCGGTGCTGCGCCGGGGGCAACGCTGGAAGTCACGATCGCCGGAGATGATCTGGACGATGTTGATCGGCTCGTCTTCAGCCACGAAGGAATCACGTTTGCGCGCAAAATGGCGGAAGCGACACCGTTCGACGAAGGACCGCAGCCGGTTGAAAACGTATTTGCGGTCACTGTCGCGGCGAATGTGCCTCCGGGCAATTATGACGTGCGGTGTCTGGGCAAATATGGTCTGTCAAATCGACGTACGTTTGTTGTGAGCCCCATCCCCGAATTCACGGAAACCGAACCGAACGGAGGCAACGATCTGCCAGCGTGGACAGAAGTCGAATCGGTCAAGACAAATGCAGCACAGGAAGTCATACTGCCGGTCACGATTAACGGACAATCGATCGGTGGACCGGATGTGGATTGGTATCGCTTCACCGGAATCGCAGGGCAGCGAATTCTTCTGGACGGTCAATGCAAACGCATCGATTCCCATATGGATCTGGCGGTTACGCTGTTCACAGAATCCGGCACGATCATCGGCGAATCCCGCTATGCGGACGCCCATGAATCACTCGTGGATGTGACGCTGCCTGCCAACGGTCAGTATTTCGTCAAAGTCCACGATGCGTTGTTTGCTTCGGGACCGGACTATGTCTACCGACTCACCATCGGTCCGTTGCCGTATCTGGACTTTGTGTTTCCGCCCGCCGGATTGCCGGGGTCCAACGATGAATACACGCTGTACGGTCGAAACCTCCCCGGAGGCCAGCCGAGCCCTGTTCAACTGGATGGCCGACCGCTCGATCAGTTAAAGGCCCGGATCGGAATTCCAGGCGACATCATCGGCAAATTGACGTACTCGTCACTGATCGGACCTCAACAGGCGGGCATGGATGGCGTTGAGTATCGCGTCGCGAACAACGGTTTCAATTCCAATCCGCTCCTGATCACACCTGCCACCGCTCCAACAGTGCTGGAGGACGCAAACAACAATTCACCGGCCGCGTCACAGAAGCTGACACTGCCCTGCGAAGTCATGGGTTCGTTTTATCCTCAGCGAGATGTCGATTGGTTTTCCTTCGACGCAAAGAAAGACGACGTCTGGGCGTTTGATGTGTACGCAGAACGACTTGGTCAGTCGGTTGATCCGGCTTTGCTGATTCAGCGCCTGAGCACAGATGACAAGGGCGAACAGAAAGTCACCGATATCACCTTTGTGGAAGATGTGACAGAACGAAACTTCAATAACCGGTCTGGAAGGCATGAGTTTGACGAACGCACGTCGGATCCTTCGTATATGTTCAAGGCACCGGAAGACGGCACGTTCCGCATTTTGTTGAAGGACGGCGTGAGTTCCGTGAAAAGTGATCCGCGGTTGATTTATCGGCTTGCCATTCGCAAACCACAGCCGGACTTTCGCATCGTGGCAGTTCCGGAAGGTTCATCGGAGAGCCTGATGCTGCGAAAAGGCGGTCGCGACGTGATCCATATCGTGGCGTATCGTCAGGATGAATTCGACGGCGAAATCACGGTCTCTGCCACGGGGCTTCCGGCGGGAGTCACGACGGAAGACATCGTCATCGGTCCGGGGAATCATTACGGGACGCTGATTCTGACTGCAGCGGATGCCGCACCGGCTGGCATCGGGACTCTGCAGCTCACGGCAAAGGCCTCGATCAACGGCGCTGAAGTGACTCGGCCCGCTCGATACGGTGAAGCGTTGAAACCGTTTCAATTCGCTCAGCCAAATTCCATCATCGCCAGCGTATCATCGCGACTTGTGGAACGTCTGCAGATCTGCGTTTCAGAAGCGGAACCGGCTCCGCAGTTGCTGACCATTGGCGACGGCAGGGTGCTGGAAACTTCGCGCGGCGGCATTATCAAAATCCCATTTGCTCTGAAGAAGCTCGAAGGCACAGCTGGCAATCTTATTGGCTTTCCGCTCGACTTTCCGCCTAACACCACCGCTCAGCAGGTGAACATCGGCGGCAATGAGAAGGGCGAGTTTGAAATGCGATTCCTTGTGAACACCGTGCCTGGCACGTATTCGTTTTATCTGGCGGGTTTTAATCAGGGACTGCAGTACAAACGCAATCCGGAACTTGCCGAGAAAGCGAAAGTCAGACAGGAACGCATCGCCAAAATTGCCACGGAGGCTCAACAGAAGACGCAGCAATTCACGCTGGACAATCAGCAGAAGACTACGGAGTTCACGCAGGCAACCAACGAACTCAACCAAGCCAACGCTCAGAAGACTCAGGCCGACCAAAAAGCGACCGCCGCAAGCACAGCCATGACACAGGCCGAAACTGCATTAAAGCAAAAGCCAGAACAGTCCGCTGCCGATCCCACAAACGAAACGCTGAAACAACAGCTCGTGCAGGCTCAGACGGCTTTTGATACGGCAAAGAAAACGGCTGATGACGCCACCATCGCCGCCGCAGAGGCCGCAAAGAAACAGGAAGAAGCGACCGCAAAGAAAACAGCCGCTGAAGAGGCTCGCATGAAAGCTCAGTTGGATCTTCAGTCGGCACAACAGTTCCAGCCACGGGCACAGCAGGAAAAACAACGAGCAGACCAGTTCGCAAATCAGAAGGAGAACGAAGCCAACGTGCGAGCCTTCAACGTCAACGTGCCATCCAATTCGCTGATCGTCAAAGTCGTCGAATTTCCGAT
>JANOUN010000850.1:0-13165 GCA_031416875.1 Planctomycetota bacterium
GCTGAATTCCTCGCTGGCGCTTCGGGTTGGTATGACCATGAGCCGCAAAAACACTAACTCAACACCCCGTTAGCGCATGGCGGCGATCTTGGCTTCGATGAAGGTCACATGATGCGGGATGTGGCGGGTGATGCGTTCCAAAAGGGTCTCAAGCGTGAGCGGACCTGCTTCAGAATGGACGCCGGTTCGCTGAAAATCCTCGACAGCGGTATTTCTCAGAATGACGGCCATCTGGCGCCGTACAGCGGAGATCAATTCCAGCTCGTCCTGGACCCTGCGTTTCTCATAGTGCAGTCCGGCGGCAAAGACGTCCGGGTCACCGCCAAACAGCGTGGGATTGTCTTCCACCAGCACGCGCTTCATGCGATCCGCATAGACAGGTTCAAAGTCGGCGATGTGACACACGACCTGACGAATGGACCATTTGCCCGGCACGGGAGTCTGATCAAACTGATCCTCCCGCACGCCCGAGATGACGGTTTTGAGCAGATCGGCACCTTTTTGGTATTGTTGCAGCAGTTCATCCAGAGTCATGGTTTTCTTTCGTCCCGGTATTTCGGTGTTACCCAGCCAGAATGGACGGCCTGGTCGGCAGCCGCGCACTTCATTTGTCGATGAGCCTGAATTTTTCGGAGGCCCCTGTAACATTGTCCAGCAATTGACGCATGGTTGCCACTCATGGTTCATAGATTCCCGAGTCTTCACCGATCGGCTACGATTCACTTTTGTGGCAAAAAAGGGAGCACATGGAAGGTCTGGTCAAATTCAGAAACTGGTTGCTGCTGGCGGCGGTGGTGACGCTGGTGGTGTGCATCCCGATCGCGAAACGACTGACTTTTGATCAGACGATCGAGTCGTTCTTTCCACCGGAAAATCCGGATATCCAGCTGCTGCTCAAGTCCCGTCAGGATTTTGGCGGCGACGAATTCGTGATTGTCGCATGGCAGGAACCGGGGCTCATCCGAACGAATCCGGAAAACGATATTCCAGAACTGAGTGAGACAGCGACCAGTCATATCACAGTGCTGTCGCAGAAGCTCAGCGAGCTGCCCGGCGTTGATAAAGCACGTACGCGGGATCTGGAACGGTTTCTCAGGAAGTCACCGTACAACAAAAATACCCGTCAGAAAATGCTGAAACTGTTTGACGGTGTTTTGATCGGTCCAGACCAGCAATCGACCGCGATCGTGCTGCAATTATTGTCTGCCGGAAATTCACCGGTCTCACGGGGCGAGACGGTCGCGGCGATTCGCGAAACGACGGCGGCCATCATTCCCGGTGCGGCTGTGGCCGGCGAAGCCGTGCAGATTCAGGACATGTTCAACCTTGTCGAACGCGATGGCAATATCCTGTACATCGCGTCACTCGTCGTGTTGTCGATCATGCTGCTGGTCATCTTTAAAAATCCTCGCTGGGTGCTGGCTTCGGTGGGGATTGTGATCGCTTCCGTCACCTGTACGCGAGCAGTGCTGGTCATTGCAGGGGCTCAGCTGAGCATGGTCAGTTCCATGCTCAATTCTCTGGTGACCGTCATTTCGATCGGCACCACCACGCATATCATCGTGTATTATCGTGAACTCCGATCTGAACTGGATCAGCACGCGGCCACGCTGCGCACGCTGCGGGATTTATGGCATCCTGTGATGTGGACGGTGATCACGATCGCCGTCGGCTTTGCCGCCCTGCTTGTTTCGGACATCGTTCCGGTGCGCAGCTTTGCCATCATGATGACGCTGGGCACACTCATGGTGCTGGTGGTCACGCTGGCTGTGCTTCCCGCGACGTTCGCCTCCGGTTCTCATGTGCCGATTCCGGGCCAGGTCCGCATGGAAGATGCTCTCGACCGGCTGCTCGACAGAATGGCTCACATGATTGATCGCCATCCCGTCGGAACGACGTTTTGGTGTCTGGTGTTGACGGCCGTGACGGCTCCGGGACTGTTCATCATGCAGGTCGAAACCGATTTCAGCAAGAACTTTCGCGAATCTTCGCCCATCGTACAGTCACTGAAGTTCATCGAAACGCATCTGGGGCCGGCAGGTTCCTGGGATGTGTCGTTCGATGTGCCGGACCCGATCACGACCGAGTTCCTGGACAGCACTCGCGAACTGACTGATCGGTTGCAGGAACTTTCCGCAGAAGGGATTGAACTGGATGTGTTGTCACTCAACGACGGTATTGATATTCCGCCGCGGCTGGGTAACGCAGCGAAACGACTCAACACATTTATGAACAAGCAGGCCCAGTTGGTGGAAGGATTTTATAATCCGGATCGGCATCGGATGAGAATCGTACTGCGTTCGCCGGAACAGCAGCCGACACATGTCAAGCTGGCTCAGATTCAGCGGGTCCGCGATGTCGTGGCCAGTCATTTTGACAAGCAGCATGCGATCGATACCGCACGCGCTCACGCAGCGCAGGTGGCAAACGGCGAAGCAGGTGCTGGCAGTGCCACAGCACCGCCTGGACAGTCTGCGACTGCATCCGGGTTGTTCGTGCTGATGGCTCACATTATCGACAGTCTGCTGGCCGATCAGATCCGCAGCTTCATCTGTGCATCCATCGGAACGGTGGTGTGCATGTGGATTGCGTTTGGCAGCCTGCGCATCGGGCTGATTTCGCTGGTGCCCAATGTGTTCCCGATCGCCCTTGTCACCGGATCGCTGGGACTGCTGAATGTGCCCGTGAATATCGGCACGGCGATGATTGCCAGCGTCGCGATGGGATTTACATGTTCAGTCCACTACATCGCCGTGTTCCAGAAGTCACTGCCTGAGGTCGGTGTGACGCGGGCGCTGCAGATCGCGCAGTCCGGCGTCGGCAAAGCCGTGGTGCTGGCTCATATCGCGCTGGTCGCCGGATTTATGGTGCTCACTGCATCGGAATTCATCCCGCTGGTGTACTTCGGAGCCCTGCTGAGTCTGTCGATGATCGGTGGCCTCATCAGCGATCTTGTCCTGCTGCCACTGCTGCTGCGGTGGACTACGAAAGACCCGACGCGGCGTAAAAAAATCGTCGGCAACGGCACCACTTCCAACTCATTAGAAGTCTGTCCTGGTACTCCAAAACTGTGAGCCGCAAGGCGCTAGCGGTCTGTTGATTTAATACCAACCCGAAGCGCCAGCGAGGCTGAAATGGCTGAATTCCTCGCTGGCGCTTCGGGTTGGTATGACCATGAGCCCCAGAAATCACTAAATCAACAGACCGCTAGCCGCGGGTAATTCGCCTGCAAAAACCGGCGGCTAGCGCCTTGCCGCTCCCAAGAACAGCGGTATTCAGACAGACTCCTAGTCGGCAATCCGCGTGACCCGGACGACGAGATGCAGTTCGGGCGGGATCTCTGTGTCGCGTGGTTCCTGATTCGACAATTGTGTGAGAGAGCCGATGAGTGTCGGTGTTCCGACCAGAACGCGGCACGAACCTGCTGCCCTGTGTTCCCCGAGTTCATACCGATCGATCTTTTCGATCACGGATCGCTCCTGAATCTGAGCGTCGGAGTTGGTGACGTGCGACCGAAAGTTCAGTTCAACCTGTTCTGATTTTTCCCCATCCACTTCGGAAGCCAAATAGTCGGGAACCGAGGTCACTCTGGCTTCCAGCATCAGGCCAAGATGCAGTATTTGCGTGGTGGGGCTGTATCCTGTCGATCCTGTTCCAACCACAGGCGTCGATCCGATGATGACGGGAACCGTCTTCCCTGAGGCCATGTGTGTGGTGACTCGGTCACGACACAGCAGTGTGCCGTGATAGCCGCCTTCGTCCTGGCAGAGCGCTGCCAGTTCTTCGAGGACGGTGGCTAATTCGAGATTTCCGTTCAGGAGATTTTTCAACTGCATCGTGCCGGGTTCGGTCGTCGGCAACCACCATGCTTCCACCTGGTAAGTCCCTGTTCCGATGGCGGTGTTTGTGAGGGACTTCAGGAATTCTGCGACCTGCTGCTGAACGGATTCTGTCTGGCGAATCATGAGCGTGTTGCCCAGCTCTATGATTTCACCAGTCCCAACACCGCTGTTGGTCCACGACTGAGGTTCGATGTGGTTGACGATCAGATTGGAAATCGATTCCCCTTGTTCTTCAAGCTGCTGCATCAGAGCAGACTCCACCGACTGCACCTGAGCCGCGCCGCCACCAAATTGTGCTGGTTCCACTGGAAGGCTGAAGGATCCGCCACCACCGCCCATACCACCAGCTTGTCCGCCACCGAATCCGCCAATCATCTGACGCATCGCCCCCGGACGATTGGCTGATCCGTCATCAAACGGAAACTGCTGCCGCGACGTCGTCAACAGCGTGATATCGTAGAATCTTGTGACCAGCTGCGGTGCGGCATCTTCCGCAACGACAGCGGCGTCCTGAGCCCACGCACTTATCGACAGGTTGATTACTCCGATGACGATCAGAAGCGAGTGGCGAAAAAGTCGCATGATGTATTCCTTCGCATTTCAAGAATTCTTCCCCGGCGGGACGCGTTCTGGCACGATCTCGGACATGAATGTCCAAGGTACACGAATCACAGGTTCGAGTCGTAAAGCGTAGAAACGCAGAAACAAACAGTTGTTCGGCTGCAATTCTGAAAAAAGACGAACACCGGCGGGTAGATCGAAGTTCGCCAGACCGGCGGGCAATGCCGGTTTGACCTGCATTGCGTACAGAGCAGGCCGGACCAGGGCCGCTGCATATGCCGGAACAGCGCAAACCCGAGTTTTCCGTCGTGACATCTTTTCGGCAGGACTTGTGTTCGACCGGCGGTCGCCGTTCCGGATTTTGCCGGGTTTGCTCGGTCCGGCCTACCGTGGCGTGCGCAATGCAGGTTGATACATCGCCGACGGGAATGACTGCATGTGCTGGGTCCGATGTCCATGTATCGCTGTCGGCAACGGCAATTTCAATCCGAATTGGAGGCCTGCTGCAGCCACCTGGCGAGGTCTCGCTGAAGCAACAGCAGGTTCTGGAAGCGGTCCCAGGGTAATTCCATTCGGCCTTCGCCGGATTCGTCGTGTTCCGCTGCCGACAGAATGACGTTCTGCAGTTGTTCATGGATACAGGCGAGCACGTCTGACATGCGGGCCTGCTGCAGCGTCGTGAGATCCGCCGGCAACGGCGGACGTTCACTGTGAAACAAGGGTGACAGCATTTGATCGCTGTTGATGTTGTCTGCCAGACTGAATTCAGCATCGGGAGATCCGCCAGCTGGCAGTGATCGTCCGTGGGGTCCCAGCAGCGGCAGCAGGGCTTCAATCTTTACGCCTAACTGCTGTGCACGTTCTGCAATCTCGGCATCACTGCCATACAGCAATGTGCAGCGTCCCAGCTGCAGATGATCTCCAGGACGCAGGATCCGCAATTGAGCGGGATGCCCGTTGATGCGACTGCCGTTGGTGCTGTTCAGGTCTGTAAAGATCACCTGGCCATGATCTTCCTGAAGTTTGGCATGCAGACGACTGATCCGCTCGTCATTCAGCTGCACACTGTTCACTTCCTCGCGTCCGATGGTGATCGGTGTGTGGAGGTTGCGAAAAATGCGGCCGCGTTCAAGGCCTTCAAGAACTGACAGTGTGACGCTGGCCATTGCAGAGTATAGTCTTTGACGAAAAACGGGTCAGACAAATCGCCGGATGGTTCACAGCCCCAGTACATCTGCCATCGAATACAGGCCCGCACCCTGCGAAACGACGTATTTGGCGGCGGCCAAAGCCCCGTAGGCGTAACTGTCGCGGGTATGACCGCGGACGGTCAGATCGATCGTTTCACCCATCATCCCGAACACAATGGTATGCTCGCCGACATTGTCACCGGTCCGCACGGCATGGTAGCCGATTTCGTTCAATGGTCGCTGACCGACTCGCCCATCGCGTCCATGCACGTGTCTGTCCTGTCCCATCTGTTCCGCTACAATCCGACCGAACTGCAGCGCCGTGCCACTCGGCGCGTCCTCCTTGAAGCGATGATGCCGTTCGATGATTTCGACATCGACGCCGTCCGCATTGTTCCTGAGAACTCGCGCGGCTTCCGAGACCAGTTTCATGACCAGGTTCACTGCGACACTCATGCTGGGAGACATGACAATCGGTGTCGACTGCGCCGCCGACAGCACGGCATCCCGTAGTTCTGTCGAGATTCCCGTGGTCGCGACGACCAGTGGAATACGGCGACTTTCGCAAACCGGCAGCACAGATTTCAGTCCGTCCGGTGTGGAGAAATCGATGATCACATCCACATGCCGATCCAGGACTGTGGTGATGGGAACCCCTGCGTGACCGGCCCCGGCGACTTCTCCGGCATCGCGGCCAAGAACCAGACTGCCGGACCATTCGAGCGCTGCTGCGAGAGACAGATCGGGGTCCTTCATGGTCAGCGCAACGATCCGCTGTCCCATTCTTCCCCCGGCACCATTCACGCCGACTTTGAGCGTCATACTGTAAATCCCTGATCGTGAATCCGGACAGTCGAACTACTTCCGCTGATCGATCGCCATGTAATTGCGTTCCGTCGCACCCGTATATATCTGTCGTGGCCGATAGATGCGGCTGACATCTTCGTCCCGTTGTTCACGCCAGTGAGCCAGCCAGCCGGGCAGCCGGCCGATGGCGAACATCACGGTGAACATGTCCGTTGGAATTCCCATCGCGCGGTACAGGATACCGCTGTAGAAATCGACGTTGGGATACAGTTTGCGGCTTACGAAGTAATCGTCTTCCAGCGCGACTTTTTCCAGATTGCGGGCGATGTCCAGCAGCGGATCGGAGATTCCCAGTTCATCGAGAACCTGGCCAGCCATCTTACGGAGGATTGTGGCGCGCGGGTCAAAGTTCTTGTACACGCGGTGACCAAAGCCCATCAGTCTGAAATCGCTGTCTTTGTCCTTGGCCTTCATCACGTATTTCTTGTAGTCGTCTCCGTCGTTGTGAATCATCTGCAGCATTTCCAGCACCGCCTGATTCGCTCCGCCGTGCAGCGGCCCCCACAGCGCACAAATGCCCGCGGAAATCGACGCGAAGATGTTGGCGCGGCTGCTGGCCACGATGCGCACCGTCGAGGTGCTGCAGTTCTGTTCGTGATCAGCGTGCAGGATCAACAGCATGTTGAGCGCTTTTACCAGCACCGGATTGATTTTGTATTCCTCCGCCGGAACGGCAAACATCATGTTCAGAAAGTTGGCACAGTACGGCAGATCGTTGCGGGGATAAATCGTGGGCTGGCCAATCGACTTTTTGTAAGCATAGGCTGCAATCGTGCGCACCTTCGCAATCAGACGCACGATGTTGACGTCAGACCGGTCGTCTGCGGTGCCGGGATAATAGGTCGACAGCGAAGCCACCATCGCTGACAGAATGGCCATCGGATGCGCATTCGGTGGAAATCCTTCGAAGAATTTCTTCATGTCTTCGTGAATCATGCTGTGATACGTCAGCTGCGCCCGAAAAGCCTTCAATTGTTCCGCCGTCGGCAGCTGGCCATAGAGCAGCAACCAGGATGTTTCGACAAAATCCGATCGCTCGGCGAGCTGTTCTATCGGATATCCACGATACCGCAGGATTCCCTTGTCTCCGTCAATGAACGTGATGGAACTCTGGCAAGCACCCGTGCTGTTGAAGCCGGGGTCCATCGTAATTGCGCCGGACTGACTCAGCAGTTTTGTGATATCAACCGCCGTCTCATGTTCCGTGCCACGAATCACCGGCAGTTCGTACGATTTTCCATCCAGATTCAAACTGGCCGTTGACATATCACATTTTCCCTGCGAGCAAAAAATTGTTGGAGAGAACACGATCTCAGGACATCAGCCGGAAACGTACAGAAACGGCACGATTCGGCTTGCACAATTCGAATTTCGGAAATTTCCCTAAGGGGTCATTGTACCGGCAGTGTCCGCAGACTGCGCGAGTTTGAGCCGAGTGTTTGCCAGGAAACGTAATCACGAGCCCCTCAAAAGTAAACTCAACCGCGTTTCCTGGCCTTTTTTGAGAGCAAATGTGCAGTGCATCACGTGTTTCGAGCATCTGAGTATCGTGGAACGACGTCGCCGACGTCGCTCAGTCGCTCCGCCGACTGAGATTCTCCGGAGATACCGTGGTCATATTCGGATGCATTTTCGGCAGAAGCAGCCACCATGAGTCACCTGCATCGGCGGAGTCTGCCTGTGTCGATGCGGGCGCTGCGATGACTGCCTGAATCAGCGCGCTTCGGCGAGATTCTGCAGGCATGCGGTCTGTCAGGGCTGGATGGGAAGGGACTATGCTGCGCGACCCCGAAAGCGATGTCGGGAACTCACCGCCAGATCCGTGATTGGAAACAGGAAGTTCGGCCATGCGTACGATTGCAGTGATGAATCAAAAGGGTGGCGTCGGCAAGACGACATCGAGTGTCAACCTTGCCGCCGCTCTGGCGCGCGAAGGACGCCGTGTCTGTCTGATGGATCTTGATCCGCAGGGGCACGCGTCGTTTCATGTCGGTGTCGAAGCCGGGCCGGACATGCCGACGGTGTATGACGTCTTTACACAACAGGTAATGCTCGACGAAACAAGGCAGCTGGTGGGTGAGAACCTGTCGCTGATTCCGGCCAACATCGATCTGGCTGCGACCGAAGTGGAACTTGCCGGAGTGGCCGGCCGCGAATTCTTCCTGCGCAATTCCATGCAGCACTGGAAAGAACAAAATCGCTTCGACTACGTGGTGATGGATTGCCCGCCTTCGCTGGGCATCCTGACCATCAATGCACTGACGGCAGCCAGTGAAGTTTTCATCCCGCTGCAGCCGCATTTCTTCGCGCTCCAGGGACTTTCAAAACTTTTCGAAACGACAGCACTGGTCACGCGGCGATTGAATCGTGATCTGCGTGTCACCGGCATTCTGATGTGCCTGTATGAATCGGGGACGCGTCTGGCCGCTGACGTCACCGAAGACCTGCGGCAGTTTCTGAGCACCAGTGACAGTGACACTCCGTGGGCGACGGCTCAGATCTTCAAAACCCGCATTCGTCGCAATATCAAACTCGCCGAAGCGCCAAGTTTCGGCCAGTCGATCATTGACTATGCTCCGACCTGCCCCGGTGCCATCGATTACATCGCGATGAGCCAGGAGATTCTGGCCATGGAAACTCAGATTGCCGCAACCTCGCAGCCGCCTGCAGCCCGCGCTGCGTAACCGATACTCCGCGTAGCTCACGGCTGGCCAGTTATCGACGATCGCGAACTCGTAGGGTGTGACAAGCAATGCGCAGGCACACATCCGACAGAAAAATTGATGGCAGAAAAATGAATTTCAGAAAGACTTCAGGTCGTGGTCTGTCTTTTTCTGCCGCTCATTTTTCTGCCAGTCCTGGCCTGACTTCTGCAAGCAGATGGTTGATCATCACTCTTTCGGCACCGGGGCACCGATTGTCTGCCGATCACGAAGCTGTTGCCAACTGATGATCTCGATTCCCATGTCTTCAATTTCCTGTTTCACGGCGGGATCGGAGAAAACTCTCCTGTCGTCATCACGCAGAAAGTGGCTGCCGGTGATGCCCGGCAATTCGGCATCGTCGTAGCCGCAGTGGATGATCATCTGAGTCTGGCCCGCAGATTCGCCGAAAGCTCGCGTCGATGCAACTGTCGACAAGCAGTGATGTCGCCGCAGATCTGCCCCAATCGACGCAACGCGGTTCACACAGGTATTGCGAGGGACTCCAAATCTTTCCCTCAGAATCACAGTCGGCGGAGCGACTGTGCTACGTAGGCGATGTCGCTCCGCCGACTCGCATTCCTGTCAGCGCATGTATCGAGATCAACGCCGCGCGGTTTAAGGAAAACACTACCGGTGGTTAGATTCAGCAAGTCCGCTGTACTGCCCTGACTGGCCGAACACAACACGGCATTCCGTCGCCCGCTTGCAATCCGGATTGCGATTCACCACGATAGCCGTTCTGCCGCTGTCTTTGCCCGCCTGGAGTTCTCGCCGTGATTCGTTTCATGCTGCTGTTATCCGTTGTCTCTTGTCTGACCATCCGCACGGACGCTGCCGACTGGCCGCAGTTTCGCGGGCCCGGCGGTCAGGGCTACTCAGACGCGACAAATCTGCCGCTCACGTGGAGCGAAACGGAAAACATCGCATGGAAAGTACCGATCGCGGGACTCGGCTGGTCGTCACCTTCGATCCAGGACGATCAGATCTGGCTGACAACGGCAATTGACGACGGCAAGTCGCTGCATGCTGTCGCGCTCGATCGAGCCAGCGGCAAGACGCTGCACGACATCGAAGTGTTCACTCTGGAAAATCCTGGCAGCGTGCATTCCAAGAACAGCCATGCATCGCCGACGCCGATCATCGAAGGCGATCGAGTCTATGTTCATTACGGCGCCCACGGCACGGCATGTCTGAAAACGGACGGAACCATCGTCTGGAAGACGCAGGAACTGAAACATGATCATCGCCACGGTCCCGGAGGTTCCCCTGTGATCTTTGAAGATCTGCTGATTCTGAACTGCGACGGATCAGATATTCAGTTCGTCGTCGCGCTCGACAAGGCCACCGGCGAGATTCGCTGGAAGAAGAAACGCGAACACATCGGCGCGGATCGACTGTCAGGCAAATCCAACGTGCCCATGGCCTACACGACGCCATTGCTGGTGGATGTCAATGGAACGACGCAGCTGCTGAGTACCGGCGCCGACAGCATCGTGGCCTACAACCCTCGGACCGGCGATGAATACTGGTGGTTCCGCTTTGACGGATATTCGAACGTGCTGCGCCCGGTCGTGGGGAAGGGTCTGGTGTTTATCAGTTCCGGCTATGATCAGCCGGAGTTCTTTGCCGTCCGGATCGATGGCTCCGGTGACGTCACAGAATCACATCTGGCATGGAACATGAAGAAGGCCTCCCCGCTGAATCCATCGCCGCTGATCGTAGGCGGCGAACTGTATCTGGTCAGCGATAAAGGCATCGCCACCTGTCTGGATGCCGTGACCGGTGAACAGCACTGGCAGGAACGTCTCAACGGC
This sequence comes from Planctomycetota bacterium, assembly GCA_031416875.1. GTDB lineage: Bacteria > Planctomycetota > Planctomycetia > Planctomycetales > Planctomycetaceae > SXXK01. Next base: position 10,980 of record JANOUN010000850.1, read on the forward strand.
AACTTTTCAGCCTCACCGACATTCGCCGACGGCCGCATCTATCTGCTGGACGAAGAAGGCACGACGACCGTCATCGCCCCCGGCAGGAAGTTCGAATCACTGGCCGTCAACAAACTGGAAGGCCGCACCCTGGCAACCCCCGCGATGGTGGATAGCACGATATTTCTGCGCACGGATACGCATCTGTATCGGATTGAGACGAAATAGGTTTCCACGGCCCATTATCCGGTATTGCAGGAATTCGATCGTCGGCCCACACTTCGGCTCGACGCGACAGCGGGTGGCGGGAATGCGTAGGCGTTGCGAGCATCGAATGATGCTGTGGCCAGAAGATTCCCAGCCGGCAAGCGGACTTGGTCTGCCTCGCGTGTCAGGATTCTTAAACAGAGTTGAAGTACGTGAGTGCTGTATGAGCATTCCCCCCAAAGGATTGGCATCGTGGGAAACTTGTCCTTCGCATTTGGCAGGAAGCCATACCGGTCGCGACGGCGATCACTTCATACCGTAGCCGCCGAAGTCGGGCAGGTGGAGAGTCTGGAAACTCGCGCACTTCTCGCATTTGATTTCGGCGACGCACCGGATTCCAGGGCAGGAACGGCAGTGCAGGACTATCAAACTCGCCTTGCCAGCAACGGCCCGCGACACCAATTGGGTTCGTCACAAACGACACTGTTTCTGGGAGCAAGTGTTGATGCCGATCCGGGCACGAGTCAAAGCGTCACGGCCGGACTTGATGACCAGTTCACCGCCGGAGGCCGAGACGACGAAGATGGCGTGCTGAATTCCATGGATCTCAACGGCACTGTTGGCGGAGATCCCGGAATCACCTTGTCCGCGACCAACAAGACTGGCAAAGCTGCGACGCTCTACGGCTGGATCGATTTCAATCACAACGGCATCTTCGAAAACGCCACCGAGCGGGCACAGATTGGCGTCCCGACCGAGTCGATCAACGAACGCTTCAAGTTAACATTTCCAACCGCTCCTGCTGGCTCCGCAGGAACCACCTATGCCCGCTTTCGTCTGAGCACGGACGTTGCTGCCGCGAATTCGACCGGAGCCGCTTCGGATGGGGAAGTGGAAGACTATCAATTTGTCATCCAGAATCGCGTCAGGCAGCCGGTTGAGGTTGTAAAGTCAGTCAGGATCGGAAGCGAAATCAATGGCGGACCAGCGACGACTGGCAGCGATTTATTCGGTGCTGCATCCGCTGCCATCGGAGATTTGGATGGCGATGGCGTGACCGACATGGCGATTGGTGCTCCGCAGGACGATGAAGGCGGTTCGCATCGCGGAGCCGTGCAGATCATATTTCTGAACTCTGACGGCACAGCAAAGAAGACCGTCAAGATAGCTCACGAACTCAATGGCGGTCCCGCGCTGGCGGATGCTGACGGTTTCGGCGTTTCCATCGCATCGCTGGGCGATCTCAACGGCGACGGCGTCGTGGATCTGGCTGTGGGTGCCACTGGAGACGATACCGGCGGACGCAATCGCGGCGCGGTTTACATTATTCAACTCAATCCAGACGGAACTGCAAAGGACAGCAACAAGATTGCCAGTTCGATAAATGGCGGGCCGACACTGGCGGACGAAGATGGGTTTGGCATCGTCGCGTCACTGGGAGATTTCGATGGTAACGGCGTCGTTGATATTGTTGTCGGAGCGCCGTTCGCTGATGCCGGGGGTGTCGATCGTGGTGAGATCCATATTCTCAAGTTGCAGACCGATGGAACTGTGAAGAGCTTTACGACAATCCAGAACTCCGCCACGTGGAATCTGACAGTACAGGACAATGAGTACTTTGGTTCAAGCATCACGAACCTTGGAGATCTTGACGGCGATGGTGTAGCGGATCTGGCGGTGGCATCAGGGATGAAGATCTATAACAGCATTTATGTTGGCACTGTTTGCCTTCAGATGCTAAGACTGAACGCCGATGGCACGATCAAAAGTCATTGGGTGCTGAACAGTCCAACAGGAAACAGCTACTACGGCATGCCAGCACGCATCAATGGTGTTGCCGCTCCGGGTGATGTCAATGGTGACGGAGTGAATGACGTCGTTTTTGCCGTCGAAGGCGTGAACGCCTACTCAACAAGAAGCGAAGGGTGGCTTGTACTCGCCTACCTGAATCCCGACGGAACAATGAGGTCATACAGCAAGATTGGGAGCGGAGTTACGGG
>JANOUN010000851.1:0-4485 GCA_031416875.1 Planctomycetota bacterium
TACCCCCAATTCTGTTTACTTGTTGCGGTGGCGGGCCAACCCCGCGCCAAGAATCCTCCGGCTTGGCCATGCTTGTCCGATGGATATGGGAAAACGGCATAATCGGTGGCTGACACTTGAGCCAAGTCGCCTTCAACGGCAGAATTGACTTCCCTCCTGAATTTTCCTGCTGCCTCACTGTAGGCTGATTAATATGGTTGCGTTTCGCCCGCCGTTGAAGTTCGTTGCATCGTTGCGCCGTACGTACTTGCGAGGTGCAGTTCTGCTCGCCATCGCGCCAATCCTGATGGGCCTCTGGCCATTGCCTCTCTCAGGACAGGATGATACGAACTTTTTTGAAACGCACATCCGTCCGGTGCTGGTGGAGAAGTGCATCGGTTGTCACGGTGATCAGAAGCAATCGGGCGGGTTACGACTGGATTCCCGTGACGCCATGCTGAAGGGCGGCGAATCCGGTGCGGCGATGATTCCGGGCGATGTGTCGGCCAGCCACATGATTCAGGCAATTCGCTACGACGGTGACCTGCAGATGCCTCCGGAAAATGAATTGCCGGATGCCGAGAAACAGGCCCTGATCCAGTGGGTAGAATCCGGTGCCGCCTGGCCACCGAATGCGGCTCCGTTGAAAGCCTCCCGCGCCGATCTGGCAAAAACGCATTGGGCATTTCAACCGGTCTCACGTCCTGAAGTTCCAGCGATCGCTCCGGCAGATTCAGCTCGCATTAAGACGCCGATCGATGCCTTTATTCTTGCGAAGCTGAATGAGGTGGATCTGACGTTGTCAGGTGAAGCCGATCGGCGGACGCTGATTCGCCGCGCGTTCTATACTCTGACCGGACTGCCACCCACCGCTGCAGACGTCGAGAACTTCATCAACGACTCGGACCCGATGGCGTACGAAAATCTGGTGGACCGGCTGCTTGCCTCCCCGACGCATGGCCAGCACTGGGCACGTCACTGGCTGGATATCGCGCGGTATTCTGACACCAAGGGCTACGTGTACGCGCGTGAGGAGCGATTCTGGATACATGCGTGGTCATATCGTGACTGGGTTGTTGATGCGTTCAATGCCAACATGCCGTACGATCGTTTTCTGCTGCTGCAGCTGGCCGCTGATCAGGTTTCGGATCGGACGGATGAAGACCTTGCGGCGATGGGATTTCTGACGCTCGGTCGCCGGTTTCAGGGTGTCCGACGGGACATTATCGATGATCGCATCGATGTCGTCTGTCGTGGCACCATGGCGCTCACGGTGGGCTGTGCCCGCTGTCATGATCACAAGTACGACCCGATTCCGACCGCCGACTATTACTCGCTGTACGGCGTCTTCGACAGTTGCCGCGAAAAGATTGTGCCGCTGCCAAAGGCAAAGATGCTGGATGCCGCATTCGAAGCGGAATTGAAAAAACGGACTGATGCCCTTGCAGCGCTTCGTCAGGAACGCCGCGTTTCGACATCGGCTCGCGTCCGATCACGGGTCGGGGACTATCTGCAGGCGCAACGCGAATTGCAGAAGTATCCGGAAGAGGGATTCGACCAGATCCTGGCACTCGATGATCTGTTACCTTCCTTCGTGCATCGCTGGCGCGACTATTTGCGAGACGCCAACCTCCGCCATGATCCCGTATTTGTGGCATGGCATCGCTACGCAGAAATCCCGGACGATCAGTTTTCTGAACGGGCAGCGGACGTGACTCAGGCACTTCATAAACTCGGTGCCGAACAAATCAATCCGCGAGTGGCTGCTGCGTTTGCGGCAGCTCCGACGTCATTCACCGACGTGATTGCGCGATACACCACCCTGTTTCACGACATTGATGCCAGATGGAAGGCCGAACTCAAGCAGTCAGAAGCACAAGGCGCAGCCATTCATGCCATGGCTGACCCGGCCGACGAACAGCTTCGAGCGCTGCTGTACGGCCCCGGATCACTCTGCGAAGTACCGGACGAACCGGTCGTCAATACGGAATATGATTTCGATTCCGGAACCTGCACCGAATTGTGGAAGCTGCAGGGTGAAGTGGATCGCCTGATCATCAACGCGGCTGCCGAACCGCGTTTTGCGACCATCATTGAAGATCGTGAAGTTCCTTCTTCGCCGCGAATCTTCAAACGAGGAAACCCGGCGAACAAAGGCGATGATGTTCCCCGGCGATTCCTGGAATTACTTTCCGGCCCGGATCGAAAGCCCTTTGAACGCGGCAGCGGGCGACTGGAAATGGCGCAGGCTATCATCGATCCGGCCAATCCGCTCACCGCACGAGTCATGGTGAATCGGGTCTGGGCGCATCATTTCGGAGCGGGCCTGGTCACAACACCCGGCGACTTCGGTGTTCGCGCTGAACCGCCTTCGCATCCGGCGCTGCTGGATTGGCTGACATCGGAATTTATCGCCAGCGGCTGGAGTCTGAAGACTTTGCATCGCATGATCGTGCTGTCCGCCGCGTACCGGCAGTCCTCGGACGGCCCCGCAGACGCCGCACAACTTGTCCATGCCCGCGCGATCGATCCGGAAAACCGCTTACTTTGGCACATGAATGTGCATCGGCTGACGTTTGAAGAAATGCGGGATTCGATGCTGGTCGTTTCCGGTCAACTGGACCAGCGAAGCGGCGGCAAGCCGTCGAACCTGTTTTCAAAACCGTTCCCGGTGCGGCGCACGCTGTACGGGCTGGTCGATCGACAGTACTTGCCGGGAACACTGCGCATGTTCGACTTTGCAAACCCGGATCTGCCGATTCCGAAACGCAGTGAGACGACCGTTCCTCAGCAGTCGCTGTTTCTGATGAATCACCCTCTCGCCCTGGAGCGGGCCAAAGCACTGGCGGCTTCGTTACCGGTGGAGCTCAACGCCGACGATCAGATTCGCACGCTGTATCGGCGTGTCCTGCAGCGCGATCCGACCGCTGCACAAATCGCCGCCGCGCACGAATTGCTGGGCGCCGGTGTTCCGGAAAAGCCAGCCGCTTCAGTCACCGCTGCCGACTGGTCGTATGGATTCGGTTCATACGATGAAACATCTCAACGCGTCTCGGCCTTTGCTCCGCTGCCGCACTTCACTGGCACCGCATGGCAGGGCGGAGAAGCCTGGCCGGACGCCGCTCTGGGATGGGTGCAACTGACCGCGAAAGGCGGCCATCCCGGCAACGATCGCGCCCACGCATCCGTTCGCCGCTGGACCGCGCCTGCTGCCATGACGATAACGATCCAGTCCGAACTAAAGCATGAGCCCAACGTCGGCGACGGCGTCCGCGCGTTTATCGTGAGTTCAAAAACAGGCGTGCTGCAATCCGCGAAAGCTTTCCAGCAGATACTTCCGCTGAATGTCGAATCGCTGAAAGTGAATCCGGGTGACACCATCGACTTTGTGGTCGATATCGGCGATACGCTCAACACCGATCAGTATCTCTGGACATGCACCATCAGTGACGCAGCTGCGGAATCACCCCGGACCTGGAATTCCGAGACCGACTTTCCTCAGGACGGCAGCACCCAGCTCTCGCCACTTGAACAACTCGCCCAGGTGCTGCTGTGTTCGAACGAATTTCTGTTCGTCGATTAAGGGCGTTTTTTTGAAGTGCGGCGACTTTTCGCCGCTTTCTCTGTGATTCATCTTGCAGGGGTCTGCGGCTGGACAACTGGAATCGGGGCAGTAGCATCCAGCAACTCCATTCCTGAAAGTCATCTCGTTATGTCTCAACCCACCACGCCGCCAGACATCGCTGAAACCAGCGTGCGCGGTCAGAGGGCAGGAAAGTCGGATGTGCCCTTCTTTCTGGTGATGGGCGGATTGTCGGCGAGTTTTGTGGGGCTTATTCTGTTGCTGCTTGCGGCCGATGTGATGTTCACGTCGTTCGCCGACTTTCGCGATGCGTTGCTTAAGCCGGAGATTCGAGCTGCATTTCGGTTGACGCTGCTGTCGTGTTCTGTCGCGGCCCTGTTGTCGCTGTGGGTCGGGACTCCGCTGGGTTATCTGCTCTCGCGATACAAATTCCCCGGTCGATGGCTGGTCGATACACTGGTGGACATTCCGGTCGTCTTGCCGCCGCTGGTTCTGGGTCTGAGTCTGCTCATTCTGTTCCACCTGCCGATCGGCAGCGCTGAGGGCTGGCGACTGGAATCGTGGTTACGGGACGACGTGGGTTTTCCCGTCACGTATCGCTGGCCAGCAGTCGTGCTTGCTCAGTTTTCCGTCGCGAGTGCGTTTGCCGTGCGCACCATGCGGGTCACTTTTGATCAGATCGATCCGCGGGCGGAAGACGTGGCGCGGACGCTGGGCTGCACGCGAGGCCAGGCATTCATGCTGATCGCGTTGCCGCAGGCCTGGCGCGGCATGATCGCGGCCGGGACGATTGCCTGGGCGCGAGCACTCGGCGAGTTCGGGCCAATCCTTGTGTTTGCCGGTGCGACTCGGATGAAGACGGAAGTTCTGTCGACGTCCGTGTTTCTGGAACTGAGCATCGGCAACCTGGACGCCGCTGTGGC
>JANOUN010000852.1:0-3824 GCA_031416875.1 Planctomycetota bacterium
GGATCTTCCCGTTCACACGCCCGCTCCCATGCCGCATCAAACTGTTCCACAGCCCGCAGCCACTGCTTGTCAGCCAGTGACTGTTCCGTATCGGAAATCATCTTCAGCAACTCACGCTGCCGAACATCGTCACCATTCTGCTGAGCCAGAGCAATATCTCCCGATATGCTCGGCATCACACAGCACGCGATCACAACGACTCGCAACCACTGCGTACAGTTCCGTATCAACGAGTGACTGAATACCGATTCCATAATCAACAGCCGCAATGAAAGACTTCCAGCGATCATCGTCAGAAGGACGACATCTGTGTCGATAGTGTCTCAAATCCAGCCGCGCCCGTCTATTACGCATGAAAAAGGGCGACAGCTTTTGATTGCTGTCGCCCTGAATTCAAGGGAGCGTCATTTCTTTTGCGGGGAATGAACTGGTCCCGTCGCCACCACTATTCCGCTGGTGGACGAGTCCCACGGCCACCGCCTTCACCGCGTGGTGGTCGGCCACCACCGTCGCCGCCAGGGCCTCCCGGGCCACCAGGGCCGCCACGACCACCCATGAGAGCGCGCATGTCGAGTTCAAACTTGGCACCTTTGAGTTCGTCGATCATTTTCTTCTGTTCGTCTGTCAGAACGGCCAACGCTGCCTCAGTCGACTTGGCACGGGCCGCCGTCATCTTTTCCTGCATTGCCGCAAATGCCTCGCGACCACCGCCACCGCCGGGATTACCACCGGGCTGACCGCCACCGCCAGCTGCACGCATTTCTTCAAACATCTTCGTCATGTCAGCCGCTGCAGCTTTTTCTGCTTCATCCAGCTTTGCAACCTGTTCTTCGGTCAGGGAGAGTTTCGACTTCAGGTCGTCGCTCTTCAAAGTCGCCACCGTTGCCATGTTGAGCTTCATTTGCATGGCAATCTGATCAAGGCGTTTTGCCTGTTCCGGCTCCAGCATCGCGCCGAGAGCTTCGTCCGTTTTCTTGCTCAGTTCTGCACGTTCTTTTTGTGATTTCTCGCGGAGTGCGGTTTGCTCTTCTTCTGACATTTTGCTGATCGCGTCGCGATCAGGACGCGGCGCGGCGCTTCGTTCTTCTCGAAAGGCTTCCAGGGCCGCATCGATCGTGGCTGCCTGAGCTTCTTCAATCTTGAGTTCTTTGCGGACCTGTTCAGCACGCAGCAACATTGATCGATCGATGTTGAATCCACCACGGCCACCGCCGAACCCGCCGCCGCCGAACCCGCCAGGACCTCCGCGACCACCACCGGGTGGCTGAGCCTGAACAAACGCGGACACAAACATCATCGCAAGGCTGAATACAACCGCCTTACGAACAAATCGAATGGACATCATGAACGTGCTCCCAAACAGAAAGGCAATTATCCACAGAGGACAGGAAATGCGGATTCGCAGTGCCGTTCAAACCCCTCCAAAGCCTTCAGGATCTGCGAAACTCTTCTCCGTTTTGTGATTTTGCGCAAAAAAACGTTCAAATCGATGCTGGCACCCCACAATTCTTCAGAAAATGAGCGACTCTGCGGGAACCCTGAAGCGGCCACACCAACGAAAAAACGGGCTTGTGGCATCATTCGGCCACAAACCCGTCTGCTCTGTTGTCGTTGCTTGCGTTTTTGCGAAACCGTGCGGCTTGACTCTCCGTGTCGAGAATCACGTACAAATTACCAGTGTCCAAACCCAGGGCCATATCCAAACGGGCTGTAGCCAAATCCAAACGGTACGCCAAACAGCAGACCCGATGACGAAAACGGCGTCAGGATCCGTGATGGGAGACCCGGTGCCGGGATGCGTTTTACCGGCTGCTTGTGTTCGAAATTGTGCTGCACAATAGTTTGGTGCCGCGCGTTGCCTGTCAGGATTTCCATCGTGGAGTCATGGCGGTAATTCGGGTTCACGTCGTACTCGGCACGATTGAATGGGATCGAATTGTAGATCCGCGAGTACGCTGCCGGATCGAATACCGCTGTTTCGCCAGCAACTGCCGATCGCACTTCCACCGGAACCGATGGTATGGCGGACAGCTTGACGGCTGGCTGGATTTCCATGATCCATTCTTCATGGTTCGGTTCGGCGGGAACCGGCTCTTCCGGAATCTGCAACTCATCCGAACGCGCGGACTTCGCGGCATACAACACGAGGGCAACAATTGCCATCGTCAATGTGAATCTTCGTGAAAGTTTCATGGGCTTGTCCTTCAGTTCAACGGTGAACTTCGCGTCACGTCGAGCGAGGTTCACCAAACAGCGTGAAATACACTGATTGGAAACGTTGAGCTGAGAATGAGACCACCATATACCCTGTGTCAACGGTTAAAAATAACGCTTCACAGATTTCCTGTGCTGGGTAACGACACGACTTTGAATCAGGGATGTTCGGGTTTGTTGCCGAGATACACCGTCGCGATACCGCCTGTCATTTTGCGGAAGGACGTGTTGACCAATCCCGCCTCTTCCATGATTCCGGTGAGTTCCAGACCGCTCGGAAACTCCGACACGGACTGGGGAAGATATTCATAGGCCGCCTGCCGATTCCGAACCAGCAACTGCCCGAGCCGTGGCAGGATATTGCGGAAATACCACTGATAGGTATGGCTCAAAAGACGATTATCCGGCAGTGAAAACTCCAGCACCAGAACTTTCCCGCCCGGCTGACAAACGCGGGTCATTTCCTTCAATCCGCCAATCGTGCTGGAGACGTTCCGCAGGCCGAACGCCACCGACACGACCTGAAACTTGTCCGAAGGAAATGGAAGTGAGAGCGTGTCGGCTTCGAGAAACACGACGTCCCGATCGGATCGCTTCTCTTCCGCCAGCTTGAGCATCCCGTGCGTGAAATCGGTGGCGAATACGGTCGCCGCCCGATTCAGTTTCTTCCGGAACGCAAACGCCAGATCCCCCGTGCCGGTGCAGACATCCAGAATCGGCGAGTCATTCAAGGGCGCCGCCATACGCACGGCCTGCCATCGCCAGTACACATCCGTGCCGGCCGACAGAAAGTGGTTCATAAAGTCATAGCGCCCGGCAATCTCACCGAACATCTGACGAATGCGTGAACCGGATTTATCAACAGGCATTGCGGAAACTCGACCATCTCAGCAGGGACAGGGACCATCACACACAAGATCGCACAGTTTACCTGTGAATCCGCGTTTTCGACAGCGAGTTAACTTGAGTGAACCGCTTGCGGTCGGCGACTCTCTGCCCGACATGCCACTTTTTTTGACAACCGACCTGCACGTCAGAGTTCCGCTGGAGACGACTTACCAGGCCACCTGGAACTCCTTGCCCGAAGAAATGCGAACGGCCGTGGAAACCGGCGAATTGCCGGATCCGGATCTCGAAGAGACCGCGTCATGAAATAAAGACACGGAGAATGAGTGATCGAACAGTAATGATTCGGACCTGCGGCGGCGACAGCTTGGTTCCATAGGCCGCATGGCGTTGTTTTCAGAGTGTGTTATACCCGGAATGCGAGTCGCGGAGCGACGTCGCCTACGTAGCTCAGTCGCTCCGCCGACTGAGACTCACTGAATCCAGCATTGCCAACGGACCATCGGCATTACGGCAAACCCGCCGCCGCATTGGTTTCGCACCAAATCCTGCCCCAGTCCCCAGGAAACTTTCCGGAATCGCCGCCTCTGTTTCTCAGACAAACAGCAGACGAATGCGACCGACTGTTCAGCAAACGTTGATAATGTGGTTTTTCTGAGAAGATTTTTCACCACGAAGTGCGCCATCTTCAATCATGTTCCATGAGTGGGGTTGCGGGCGAAGAACACGACAAGTCCATTCGCTCTCGAAAACAGGGGTGCCCG
>JANOUN010000853.1:0-4112 GCA_031416875.1 Planctomycetota bacterium
GACCAGGCATCGCGGCAAACACTAACCGTGAAATGTCAAACGCTTTTGCCCGAGTCACTCAGCCGCTGACAACCGGAGGATCTCTGAGCATGGGGTTTGAACCTCCCTTAGCGTACCTCTACCTGCCGGAAGGTGTGGATCCCGGAGAATTCAATCCTATCTATTCAACGACCTATGTCGTACGAGTCAACCAGCCCGTCCTGAGAGGTGCTGGTCGTGGCGTTGCCCTGGCACCCATTCAAATTGCCCAGACGCAGGCCAATCAGTCTCGATGGGCACTGGAGGATGTGCTGAATTCACAGATTCGCAGCATCACGGAAGGCTACTGGCGTTTGTATGCGGCACATCTGGAACTGGAAGCCGTCAAAACAATCCTGCCACTGGCTGAAGAAAGTGTTCGGGTTGAAGAATTACGCTGGCAAGCAGATCGATCAATTCTGGCCGATGTCGCCCGCGCCCGTTTTCAGCGGGACGGCTTTCGCCGGACTCAAAGTGTGATGCAAGGGAACCTTCGCAAACGTGTCCTGCAGCTCCGGCAACTGCTTGGGGGTCAGCCTGATGTGCTGCCCTTCTTTCTGCCGTCAGAAAGACCCAGCGAAAATCCGCCACCAGAAGATGCTCCGACACTTGTGCAGGTAGCGATCAGCAACAGACCATCACTCAACCTTCTTCGGGAACAACTGAAGGAAAAACGCATCGCACTGCGTGTCGCCGAGAATCAGGTGCTGCCATCTTTGGACGTGCATGGCGAGTATTACATGAATGGACTGTCAGACCAACTGGACAAAAGTGTTCAACAGGCAGGCACATCGAACTATACAGACTGGACGCTGGGACTTGGAATGGACGTGCCGATTGGTAACAAGACGGCGCGCAGTCGACGGCAAATCGCCGAACTGGAGGTGGCTCGCGTTCACATTCGCCTGAATGCGGTTGAACAGAACGTGGCCTTTGAAATCACGGAGCTGATCTCCGATCTGCACGCACAATGGCAGCGACTGGAGATTGCAAAACTCCAGGCTCGGGAAACGCAGGAATGGCTCCGCGTCTCCAGAATTCGATACACGCAGCCGCAAGCGTCAAGTACAACGCAGGACTGGCTGCTGCTGGCCTTGACCGATCTGCAGTCTGCAATGCGCGCCTATGTTGATGCCGTCAGTGATGTAGGTGAAGCCCTGGCTGAATACAATACGCTGCTGGCGGACCTGAATCAGGCACAAGGCATCAGTGTCTACCAGTGGCGACAACAGGCTGCCCACGAGACCTTTGGAGGAACACTGGGTGGTCATGCAGGTATTCTCAATCAGGACTATCGTGCCAATCCAGGGCCTGTTCTGCAGATGGTCCATGCCTCACGAAAAGCAGCCGAACCTCGATTGTCGTCAGGACTGCCGGCACCAGCCGATGGACTTTTACTCGGACATTCCTTCCTGAACGAAATCGAACCACTGCCGCCGACGCTCCCCGCCGGATCGCCGACACTCGACTTGTCGCGCGACAACGATCCAGCTCCCGACAGGGTTGAAATGCCTGCCGCTCAATGAACGGGAGTTACTACCACCAGAACTCCGTGCGCAGGTAACGAATCCCTTTTGTGATCAGCATGACACCGATCGTGTTCCAGCCGCGAGTCACCCGACCGAAGCCCGTCATTCCGGATTTCAGACGACCATCCGGATTGCGAATCTGGCAATGCACAATGACAGAGTTCTGTCCGGTCGTGGCCGTCTTCTGAGCGACAGGGGAAATGCCTTCCACGATCGCTTCAAACGTTTCAAACGGTATGGCCCGAGCCTTGAGAGTCACAGCCTGGCCTGGCTTCAGGTGAGCGGCTTCGTCTTCGCTCACAGAGATTTCGACTCTTGAAGTTTCTGGCTTTTCAATTGTGCAGAAGAGTGAATCCTGAAGCACCGCAAGACCGACGCGTTCCTTCAGACGCGGCGCAGAGAAGATCCCGGATGTGGGAGCCCCAAGTTTCAGTTTTTCCAGTCGGGATTTCTGAAAAGCCAACTCATGCTCGGCTCGTGCTTTGCGCGCTTCTTCGGCAGCGATTTCTTCCGGACGGCTGCCAGCCTGCAACAGGTCAAGACGATCCTTGGCGTCCGCCAGTTCCTGTGCACGCCGTGAAATCTCCGCTTCTTTGGACCTCACGCCCAACGCCTTCGATGCGTTTGTCGCCGCCTGCACCTGAGCCAGTTTGGATTCGGTCTGCAGGACTTCCAGACGCTGCTGCCGCAATTGCGCCCCCGCCAGCGCGCCAAGGCGATAGAGACGTTCTGACTGCAGAATGTCCTGTTTTGCGTGGGCCAGTGCGGCGACAGTTTCACGAATCCGGTGGTCCTGAACCAGCAGATCCTGTTCATGAGCGATCCTGGCCTGCTGCAGTTCCTCGGCACCCAGCTCATACCATTCGGTCAGACGGCGAACACGATCCGTCGCTGCGTCCAGTTCTTCCGGGCGGGCTCCGGTCTTGAGTCTCCGAAGATTGGCTTCGACTTCCCGCAGCGTGTCTTCCGTCTGGACGATCTCCGATTCAAGCATCGGAGACTTGAGCTCAGCGATCAGCTGACCTTCTTCGACCACGCTGCCGTCTTCGACCAGAATCCTTGCGACGATGCCAGCCACCGGGATGTGGACCTGCACAATGTTACCAGGTCGCACCTCGAAGTCACCGCTCGTCGTGCTCTTGACTGGGACAAGGAACAGCAGCGCCGCAAGACTCAATAGTCCAATCGCCCAGGCCGTCGTTCTTCCTGATCGTGATTTCAGCATTGTCGCCAACTCGCTTGCAAAGAAACCCTTAAACACTCGTCGAAGTCCGAAACTCAGCAGCATCGCCACAAAGACCATACCGACAATTCCAAACTGACCACCCATGTACTCAAAGAACCGCACAAAAATCAGATTCAGAAAGCCAATTCCGAAGACCCAGCACATGCAACCATAGAACAGCAGGATGCGTTTTTCGGGGAGAGCGGGAGGAGGTGCCGCTCCCCAGAGAATCCACCGCAGATGACTCATCCAGTAATCCATCGCCCGAGGCCGCAGATTTGGAATTGAAAGCCAGTCGCTCAGCAGATAGTAGCCGTCCAGCCTGAGCATCGGATTAAAGTTCAGGAAGCTTCGTCCGCCACAGATCGTCAGAACCAGGAATGCGACCTGATTAATCGGTGTGCCAATGACGGTGACGCGCCAGACGAAGACGCCTGTCGCCCATAAACAAAGGTCGCAGTAGCCACCTGCAGCCGTAATGGCCAGTCGCTTCCATTTGTCCGGGATCAGCCATGCATCGGAAACATTGCAGTACAAGCATGGTGTAAAGAACATGAACAGCATGCCGGAATCATGTACTTCGCCACCGAATTTCTTCAGCGTTGCCCCATGCGCCATCTCATGCAGCGAAGTGCAGCCCAGCATCACACACAGAAACAGAATCGCGTCGCTCCACCCGTGTGTTCTGGAAATCCCGGCGACCAACAGATGGGAACTGGAGATCATCACGCACAGCGCGGCCAGCATCACACCGCCGGAGAAGATAAGAAAGCCTCGAGTCCAGACGAAGGGAGTCCAGCTCACAATGCGTCCGAGGAACACATCGGGATCGCACAACGGAATACGAAAGAAGAGAACGGACTGCCCGTTCAGTGGAGAGCGTTTCTTTGGACGGACGGATTCGGGTGCGGTGGATGATGATGGAGAATTTGATCTGCGATGATCTCCTTCCAACGAGCCCCCTGGCTGAGGACGCGGGGATCCCGATCGCGACTTCGACGTGGACTGCAGTAGTCCCATCGGCTGAACGGCCTGCAGGAATTCACCGAGATCTGCTTCGCTGAGATTCTGCCCAAACCTCTGAGAATAGACATTTTGGATATCGCTGAAACTGCTTTTCCCGTTGAGCAATTCCAGGAGGCATGCTTCCTGTGGGCCTACGCTGAAATACTCACGACTCTCGCGACGCTTGACGACGTACTCTGTCGGTGAGATCGCCTGAATCGTCAGGTCGTCTCGGACTCGAGGTAAACTTGATGATGGTGGAAGGAGAGTTCCCAATGCAGTTGTCCGAAGATTCGAGTGATCATCGCGGTCTATCCCGTCGGCGGAGCGAAGGG
>JANOUN010000854.1:0-2358 GCA_031416875.1 Planctomycetota bacterium
GGCGTGGACTTAAGGCGAGCGGGGGATGTGAATCCCCTGATTTGTCGCGCATGATGCGAAAATCAGGGCACTTACGTACCCCGCTCGCCAGTCGGATTGCTTAAGTCCACGCCATTGAGAATCGGTCCGGAAGAGCTTTGAATCCCGCGGGTCTCAGAAGGTTATCTGCAATGAAGGCAATGTTGTTAACTGAGTACAAGAATCTGACCGTGACGGAATTTCCAACACCGGAGATTGCCGCAAACGATGTTCTTGTGCAGGTGCGTGCCTGCGGAATCTGCGGCAGTGATATTCACGGTTACGATGGCAGCACCGGTCGTCGGATTCCGCCGCTGGTGATGGGCCACGAAGCGGCAGGCGTGATCACCGAAGTTGGCAGCGCCGTCACTTCGTTCAAAGTCGGGGACCGGGTCACATTTGATTCGACCGTGTCATGCGGTCAGTGTTTCTTTTGTCGTCGGGGTGACATCAATCTGTGCGACAACCGCATGGTGCTGGGTGTGTCGTGCGGAGAATACCGACGGCACGGCGCTTTCGCGGAATACGTCTCAGTGCCGCAGCATATCTGCTACCAACTTCCGGAAGGTCTGCCATTTGAACATGCCGCCATGATCGAAGCCGTATCGATTGCCGTACACGCCGCCAACCGGACACCGGTCTCGCTGGGCGACACGGCGGTCGTCGTCGGCAGTGGCATGATCGGGCTGTTGGTGATTCAGGCGATGCGGCTTGCGGGCTGCGGCAGGATTATTGCCGTCGATCTGGAAGAAAATCGGCTCGCGAAAGCCAAAGAACTCGGCGCAGATATCGGACTCAAAGGCGATGCCGTCGATGTACCAGCTGAAGTCAGAAAACTCACCGGCGGTCGAGGCGCCGATGTGGTCCTGGAAGTGGTTGGTGTCGCATCCACCGTGAATATGGCCATTGCATGCGCTCGCAAGGGTGGCAGCATCACGCTGGTCGGAAACCTGTCACCGAAGGTTGAAATGCCGCTGCAGGCGATCGTG
Source organism: Planctomycetota bacterium (assembly GCA_031416875.1). GTDB lineage: Bacteria > Planctomycetota > Planctomycetia > Planctomycetales > Planctomycetaceae > SXXK01. The sequence continues at coordinate 1,008 of JANOUN010000854.1, forward strand.
ACCAAAGAACTCACAATCCACGGCAGCTGTGCCTCGCGCGGCGAATACCCGGCATGTATCGAACTGCTCGAACGCCGCGCGATCCGTGTCGATCCGTTGATCACAGCGACGATTTCTCTGAACGAGGGACCTGCATGGTTCCAGCGACTCTACGCCGGTGAACCAGGCGCGATGAAAGTGATCGTTGATCCGACGCGATAGAATCCCGCGATTCCTCTGGACTCCTCTGTGCTGAAGAATGTCAAACAGCAAGCTGGTCCACTCATGTGCTTGAGATTCTGGAGGCCACAACCATCATTTGCGAGCCAGCATCATGACGCGCACCGGGGCGGGATGGCCTTCGACAGTGCGTTTCGGATCGGCAGGATCAAGAAAATCGGCGAGCGATTCGAAGGTCATCCAGTCAGTGCGTCTTTGTTCCGCGATCGTTGTCGGAGAAGCATCGATGACCTGCAGATCACGGAATCCCGTTCGCTGCAGCCACCGCTTTAACATCGGGATCGACGGAATGAACCACACGTTCCGCATTTTGGCGTAGCGATCTTCCGGCACGAGACATGTCAGATCTTCGGATTCGATGATCAGCGTTTCCAGGACGAGTGTGCCGCCAGGTCGCAGCGAATGCCACAAAGACTGCAGATGATCAATCGGGCTGGTGCGGTGATACAGCACGCCCATCGACAGGGTCACATCAAACGCATTCAGTCGTTTGGGAATGTCCTCATCCGTCAGCGGCAGCACATAATGCGCGACCGCAGGGTCGGTATACCGCCGAACAACTTCAAACTGCATGAGGAACAGCAAAAACGGATCAAAACCAAGCACCAGACTGGCTCCGGCCTGGATCATTCGCCAGCCATAGTATCCGTTGCCGCAACCGACATCCAGAACTCGACGCTCTCGAAATTCGACATGCGGAGCCAGGCGATCCCACTTGAGGCACGACCGCCATTCTGTATCGATTGGCAGGCCAAACAATTCAAACGGCCCTTTTCGCCACGGATGAAAGGCCATCAACTTCTGCCGAAGTGATGTTTGATCATCGACCGTCACCTCGCCTTCGATCGTCACTGCATCGCGATCCGCAAACAGTCCTGTCGTTTTTGGATTCGGCAACTGATTCCAGACATCAATCCAATTCTGCAGATTTCCATGCCGGTCCGTTGTGAGCGCGTCATCCGTTTTTGAACGCAACGCGTTGACCCATTCACCGTGACTTTCGTCAGTCAGTCGTGTGTATAACCGTTCGCGATCAAAAAGTGTCATGTGTGAAGTTCAGGACCGTTCGAGGCATAACTGTCCGATGGTCGTCTTGCGTTCTGCGAAAGCAACGCAGCTTTCGCAGAGCGCA
>JANOUN010000855.1:0-8485 GCA_031416875.1 Planctomycetota bacterium
TGCGCTTGGTCCGGCCTACACCAAAATCAGGCATTGCCGTTGCGCACCTGCTAAAACGCCCTTTGAATTTCGCCCTGGCCGTTATCGGCGTATGGCAGCCAGAGCAGGGCGATGCGATCGACGGCGGTGTCGGTTTTGCGAGGGGAAATTTCCATGCTGTCGAATTTCATGAGGTCCGTGTCCAGCTGATCGGCGATCTGCTGCACTTCGGCTTCGGCTGTCGTGTTGAGTTCTTCACGGTCGTGGAGCAACGCGGCGTATTGTTCTTCGGCAGCACGGATGTCACCGGCTTCGGATGCCATTCCGGATGCGGATTTGATCACTGATCCCGCGCGGGTGATGTTACTCACACTGCCGATTTTGCGACCGAACAGGGCACCCAGAACACTGGTGCCGAAGTTGACGGCCGTCGAAAGTGTCTTTGAAGATTTCTGCGCCTTCTCTTTTTCAATCTTCTGTTCGGCTCGGCGAATCTTGTCGTCGAGCGTGGAGAACTTCGTCGCGTACTTGCGCCGCAGCTTTTCAATCAGGCGATCTCGTTCTTCCCGGGCACTCATCCGCAGCCGAATGCGAAAATCCGATTCGGACTCACCCGGCTGTGACGTCTGCTTCAGTTCTTCACATGTGAAAACGGAAAGCTTGCGATCGCGATACAGATGATTTTTCAGGGCTGTCGTCCAGCCTGTGTACGACTTCTTCTGAGTCACTTCTGCGGGCAAGTCCCGATAATCTGCGTCGGGGAATTCTGGCTCAGTCAGGAGCTGCGGCAAGTCCGTTTCGTCCCATTCGTCAGATTCCGTCCACGGATCAGCGGGCACAGAATCTGCGGCTAGGCGAATCAGTGTCACGGGGTCCCACAGATCAATGCCGTTCTTTGTATCAATGAAATGGACGCGCGACTGGCTGAGCAACGCCGGTCTGTAGACCACTCGCGCCACATGCATGTGAACCGGAAGAAAACATTCCGTGATCCCTGGCGGCAGCACCGGCCGTGTCGCCAAGCTGGACATTTCCACTTGCGGCGCGGCGAAACGCGGCGGTGCGGAGGCAGCTGCGGCTCCTCCGGAGTTGGTTGAGACCTGATCTGACTTCTTGAGCGGAGCCATGAGGGCATCGATCTGCTGGCGACTCACAGGTCCACGCAGATACGACAATGCCCAGCGACTGCGAAAGACCGTCGGCCCGTCTTCATGCACGTTATTCATCAGGAACACGCGACTGCCGAGTCCGGCGAGTATTTGTTCCATCGCCTGCCGATCGAACTTGACACCCGTCGAATTGGCCGCACCTTCAAGCCCCTCCAGCACGCGCATCTTGTCGCGTTCGGTCTGCAGACGACCAAGAAACCATGTGCCACAGTTCGACAGGCCTTTGTAGTCCAGGTCCACCGGATTTTGAGTCGCAAGGACGCAGCCCAGTCCAAAAGCACGGGCCTATTTGAGCAGCGTGAGCATTGGTCGTTTGGACGGCGGGTTTGCAGTCGGTGGAAAATACCCGAACACTTCATCCATATAGAGGAGCGCTCGAAGACTGGACGTGCCGGTCTGGTTTCGCATCCACGACACCATTTCATTGAGCAGGATCGTCACGAAGAACATGCGTTCCTGATCCGACAGATGCGCGATGGAAATCACGGCCAGGCGTGGCTTGCCTTGAGGAGTGTACAGCAACTTTTGAATGTCGAGTGGTTCGCCTTCCAGCCATGCGGCGAAACTGGGTGACGCCAGCAGGTTGTTGAGCGTCATTGCCAGCTTGAAGCGTTCGCTCTGGGGATAGAACGATTCCAGATCCAGAAATCCGACCTTATTGAAGGGAGGTGTCTGAATCGATCGAATCAGCGCACCCATTTCGATGTTTTGATTGCTGCGCCAGAAAAAGTCAAAGATCGTTGACAGCAGAATATGTTCACGACTGCTGATAGGATCGGCGTCAATCTGCAGCAGAGCCAGCAAGCCAGAAGCAGCCGACAGGATTCTGTCACGAAATGCTTCAGCGTCATTCAGAATCTGAGCGTTCGGTGCATCAAAGGATTTGAGCACGGTGATCTGACGTCCCGCGCTGCTGGCGGGTGTGTAGATGGCGACTTCCGCTGCGTCCCGAAGTTTTTGAATTCGGTCACCCGACTGCCCCCATTCTTCCAGCCCTTTGCGCCAGGTGTCGGCCGTCTTCTTTGCGTAATCAGCCGTCGTCATGCCGTTGCGGACGGCGTCCTGCGGATCAACCCAGGGCTCAAAGTCTGCCGCCTGCAAGCGGGGAAACGTGAGCATCAGATTCCCGAGATCACCCTTGGGATCGATGCAAATTGCCGGAATACCGTCGAGCGCTGCTTCTTCCAGCAAGGCCAGGCACAATCCGGTTTTGCCACTGCCCGTCATGCCGACACACACGGCATGCGTCGTCAAATCCCGGGAGTCGTACATCAACAACTGATCGGGCGACGTAATGCCTGTTTTCAGGTCGTGTGTTTTCCCAAGATAGAACTGTCCCAGTTTTTCGTAGTCTGTCATATTGGGTCAAGTCACGGTGGCGGATGCGGAGTGTGTCAGATCTGAGATTTCAAATCTGCCATGATGAGCAGCCTTCGAATGGCCTCAATCACTGAACTCTGGTGGATCCATGTGGTTTCGACAACATCGGTCCTGCGATTTCCTTCAGCAAGATGCCACTCATTCTTGACACGCGGCAGTCAGTTTGACACCATTCGCGATTCTCATTGCAGACGTCTGCACATTTGTCGAGTTGCTTCATGTTTGGGGTAACTCGATTTGCGCTGATTTTGTTGACTTTGGTTTGCAATGAATTCTGTGATTAGTTTTGGACAACGATAGCGTCTGGAAAAAGTGTCATGGCCGTACCAAAGAGAAGGCAGTCAAAGTCTCGTTCGCGGAAGCGCAACAGTCACAACACCATCAAGCCCCGTCAGCTTGCCAAATGCACTCAATGCAGCACAATGGCACCGACTCACGTGATCTGCCCGACCTGCGGCTACTACCAGGGACGCACACTGGTTGAGGTCGAGGAATAACCAGAATGCGGATCGCATTGGATGCGATGGGGGGCGATTTCGCTCCCAGCCCCAACATTGTTGGTGCATTCGAGGCGGTCGAGCGAAATTCAAATCTCGAAATCCTGCTGGTAGGCGATCGCGCACGCCTTGAAGAAGAGATCGCGAAAGTCGGTTCACTTCCCGACACTGTGCGAATCGTGGAATCAGACGGTGTCGTGGGGATGGAAGAAAAGCCCACCGCCGCGCTGCGTGAAAAGCCCAACTGTTCGATCGCCCGCTGCTGGCAGTTGATGGCCGCAGGAGAAGCCGATGCCGTTGTCAGTGCCGGCAATACAGGCGCCGTGGTCGCGGCCGGACTGCGAACGCGATTATTTCTGAAAGGCGTGAAGCGTCCCGGCATTGCCGTGCGGATGCCCACTGTTAAGGGCTCATGCGTCATCATTGATGTCGGAGCCAACCCAGCCGCACGAGCCGAGCATCTGGCACAGTATGGACTGATGGGTGCCGTATTTGCGCGAGAGCTGCTGGGCGTCAAGTCGCCGCGCGTCGGATTGCTCAACATCGGCAGTGAAGAAGGCAAAGGCACGGATCTGTATCGGGATACGCATGCGCTGCTGGTCAATTCGCCGATCAAGGCCAACTACATTGGCAACGTCGAAGGTCGAGACCTGTATCACGGCGACGTCGATGTTGTTATCTGCGAAGGTTTCGTTGGCAATGTCGTGCTGAAAGTCAGCGAAGGCATGGCGGAATTCGTTCTGAAGACGGTCGGCGGGTCATTGATGAAGTCCCTCACGACGGAACGCGATCATGCGATGAAGGCACTCACCAAAGTGACAGAACAGTTCCACTATCAGGAGTCTGGTGGAGCACCGCTGCTGGGAATCGACGGGATTTGCATCATCTGTCATGGTTCAAGCGATCACCGTTCCATCCGCAATGCGCTGAAAATGGCCACGGAAATCGACAACCGGCATATCAACGCTCAAATTACAGAACTCCTGGCTCAGCAGAGTCCTTAAGCATGTCCAAAATTGCACTTTTCTTCCCCGGCCAGGGCGCTCAGCATGTTGGAATGGGCCGCAGGATTGCCGCACAGTACCCGAAGGCACGCGAACTCTACGAACGCGCCGAGCCGATTCTTGGATTTGACCTTGCCAGATTGTGCTTCGAAGGTCCCGCTGCCGAACTTGACTCCACCATTATCAGTCAGCCTGCCCTCTTCGTGACCAGTCTTGCCGCGCTGGAAAAGCTGCGCGCGGATTCGCCCGAAATTGTCCTGGGATGCGAATTCGCGGCGGGCCTGAGTCTCGGTGAATATACGGCTTTGGTATTTTCGAGCGCCATGTCGTTCGAAGATGGTCTGCGTGTGGTACAGCGTCGCGGTGAAGCGATGCAGGCTGCCTCCGATGCGACACCGTCCGGCATGGTGAGTATTCTGCTGCTCGACCGTGTACAGGTAGAACAGATCTGTGAAGAAGCATCCGCGCACGGTTCCATTCAGATCGCCAACTATTTGTGTCCTGGAAATCTGGTGGTGAGCGGCGACAATGCGGCGTGTGAACGAGCGGCGGAACTGGCGGTCGCAGCTGGCGGAAAGGCCATCCCGCTGGCGGTGGCTGGTGCCTTTCATACCAACATCATGCGGCCTGCGGATGAAGCGCTTGCTGATGTGCTGAATGAGGTGGAAATCCGCACTCCCGAAATCCCGGTTGTTTCAAACGTCGATGCGCAGACGCATTCGGATCCTGAGGAGATCCGTCAACTGCTCATTCGCCAGGTCGTCAATCCCGTGCGCTGGGAAGACTCCATGAACCTGATGCTCGCCGAAGGCTGCACGGACTTTTATGAAGTCGGACCTGGTAAAGTCCTGAAGGGACTGCTGAAACGCATCAGCCGCAAGACTGCCTGCACGACGATCAACGATTCGTTCGACGAGACCGGCGGGATGTGATTACGACGCGCACTTCATTTGTCGATGAGCTGATTCTTTTTCGGCAGCCTGACATCTGGCGATATCTCCTTGAGAATTTCCGCCGTGACGTCTTCCCACTTGTTGATCAGGTGATCACGCAGCATCGGGCGAAATGTCTCGTGCTGTTTCTGCATGGGCATCTTTGAATCCGCCCGGCGTGGCATGTGGCAGTCGATACATCGCTCTTCGGCCGCAGTTCCCGCTTTGACAACGATCCCGCAATCCGCGGCATCATGACACTTCAGACATCGCGCAACAAATAATTTGGCGTTGCCTCTCTCCTGCTGATGGGGGTTATGACACGTGGTACACTGCATGTCGCTGCTTTCCTGAAAACAGCGGCTTAACGCCATCCGGGCCTGCTGGTTGGCAGAATGAACGCCTCCTGGATTGGATTCGGTGTCGGGCGGAATGTGGATGAAGTCAGCCAGTCGATCACCAGGGCGGAAACGGAATGATTCTCCGATTGGTTCGCCGGCACCAGAGTGACACAGGGAGCAGAGATCAAGTGACTGATCGCGCGAAAGCGATCCTGGATTGATGATGTGCTCCGGATTTGTCGCCGCTGGATTTCTGCGGTGATGCTCCACATGCTGTCGGCCCGGACCATGACACTTCTCGCACGTTACACCAAGGATTGCACCCTCCGAAATAAACCGATTGAAGGGAGTGCCACTTTGCTCAAACCACGTACAATGGCATTCGAGGCACCGAGTGGAAATCGGACGCGCAAAGTTCGCAACGCCGTCAATGTACCCCGGACTATTAACCCACTCGCCAAGGTCCGTGAAGTGGCTCACTGGCAGTTCGTACAAACACTGATTCTGCCAGTACAGGAATGTCTGACCATATTTAGCCGATCCGGTGACAAGGTCGATCGATTCTGAATGGACGTAGTTTTCTCCACCACGCTGTACAATCAGCGACTGATAGAACTTGTTGTCCGTGTGCGACATCTTAAAAAACATTCCCGGGTTTCCTGTCGGCAGAATATTTCTGCCTGTCTCGAAGGAACCAGGGATTGATGCGACGTCAGCCTCCTGACATGTCCTGAAGTGAGCCGTCCGCGCAGCAGAATCAACGTAAGACGCATGACAATCACGACATTGTTCTGCGCCGACAAAATCATGCACTTCCGTTCTCGCACTGACAAGCGTGAGGTCTGGTTGCGGCGCCGGAAGAAACACCGCGTTCTGTTTGGTCAAGCGTCCTGCCGTCTCCATGTAATTATCGGGCGTGATAAAAAACACACCGTCCCGCAGCGACTTAAGCGGCTTGTCAGCCCTCGGTGCGGACTTCCAACTGGTCAGACTGAACAGCAAGGCAAGAACTGCTGTCAGGGCAACCGCAGCAAGACTCGCCAACACGCGGTTTCTTCGCACTAAAGCATTCATCACGGTCGTGCCTCGGCTGCGGGTCCGAGACGTCGTTCCAGCGCATCTGCAATCAGCGTGTCACCACAGTCACGGGCCAACTGTCCAAGAGTACGAAGCAGATCCAGCGGGCATTTCTCAATCGTTTCGACAGAACGAATTCTGACGCGAAGCTCCTGAATCCGTTTTACTAAGCCCTGGATTCGTGCGATTTCTTCGGTTTCCTGACGGGAACGCAACACTTCCGACAGACGATTCATCGATTGCCAGTCCATGGGATGAAGCAGCAATGCGCGTCGATAAGCGGCTTCTGCCTCGGCAAATTCCTGCCTGGCATAGTGTACCCAGCCTTTGTATCTCCAGAATCGGTTGTCCGTTTCTGCTTCACCTGGCGCCTGGGCCAGTAATTCGAGAACACGATTGAGCCGACCTTTAAGAATCTCTGCGTCGATCTGGTCGGCGAGCAGGTTGGAATTGTGTGGAAATCGTTCCAGCAGTTTGACGATGTGCGATTCTCTTTCATTCAGCACGGCATTCTCGGAGACATCACCGGTTTTTCTGACGTCAATTTCGTTCTTATCCATCCATTGCAGAGCCTTTGCAACCAGGAACAGTTCATTGTCAGGGTCCGACGCCAGCCAGAGAGTGTTCAGTTCTTCTCCCTGCGTCATGTTCAGACTGTCGGTTAGAAAATAATAGATGTAAGCATCGCGAGGTTCCTGGTCCAGATATTCAGCGGCTTCCAAAAACCGGTTCTGGTGTTGTGCAGCATCTGCCAGCATCAGCCATGCATTTGCTTCCCGTGGTTCCCACTGCGTCCAGCGCCGACTCCAGATTTCAAGATCAGCCCAGCGTTCTTCCTGTTGAGCCAGACGGCAGGTTTTCATCACCTGAGTGCGCGCCCAGTGGTAGCCGCCCCAGAAGATGAGCAGCACGATCAAAACTGACGCTCCCCAGCGCATCCAGCTGCGTTTCTGTTTCGATCCTGACACGGGTGGAGGAGGAACAGGCGGTGCTGGAGTCATCGGCGTGTCATCCAACTCATTCATGTCTTTCTGCCTCAGAACATTTGGGAACGGTTGCCACTTCAGATTTGCATCATCGTACTTTGTCGTCACTGGCATTGCTCATTCCCGGGAGCCAGTTCTTTTTGGGGCTCCTGATCCAGTGAGATACTGAAGGAGGCGCTGCGAGTAAAGACCGGCTTCGCAGCGCTGAGAATATTCTGCCAGACGCTGGTAGATCTCCGTTGGAATGGACTGCATATCTGGTTGTTCCAGAAGGTCGCGTTCGAGACTTCGCCCATCTGCGGCCAGTTGACTGGATCTGTCGGATTCATCCAATCGTCCCGTAGCGCGCAATAGTTCAGCCAAATGAAACTGAGTCCGCCAGTCCAGTGAGTGAAGCGTCAAAGCTCTGCGATAGCATCTTTCGGCTTCGTGAAATTCGGCAAGGCGAGCAAAAACCCAGCCCCGAGCGTGCCAGAACCGATAGTCGGTGTCAGCTTCCGGTGGAGACTGCGGCAGCAGCTCTCCCACTCTGAGCGCCGCCCCTTCCTGAATAGACTCGTGCAGATGATAAGCCAGCAACTCCTGGTTGTTCGGATAAGTGGAGAGCAATTCCAGTAACTTCGACGCACGTTCGCTCTGCAGCTGTCTGACTTCTTCTGCCGTCTCTTCATCTGCGGTTGGAACCGCCCCGAATACGGACTTTGCAAAATGGAGAGCGCGCGCAACCAGAAGCAGTTCACTATTCGGCGAGCTGTTCAGCCAGCGTTCAGTCATTGTCATTCCGTTGCTCAGCTGCAGCCCTGAACCAAGAAAGCTGTAAACAAACACCTCAGGCAATTCACAATTGCTTTTCAGCGATTCCTGGATCTGCAGCTGCATTGCAACCTGCTGCTGTGTCATGGCATAAAAGAACACCAGACGCCGATGACATTCCTGATCGCTCGCAGTCACCTTCAGAATATCACGGCACACAGCAGCGCCATGGACGGGGTCGTTCAATGGTCCAAAATTCAGATCTGCCAGCATCGATACCAGCGGAATATCCTCCGGAATCCGACAAGGATAATCATGCAGGAACTCCTGGACTGCTTCAACATCGCGCAAGGCTTTCCCGGCGGCC
>JANOUN010000856.1:0-3683 GCA_031416875.1 Planctomycetota bacterium
CGGTCGACGCCATATCAAGGCCCTTAATTTCAGCCAACGATCCGTATTCTCTCTCGTCAGTCCATGACGAAACATGCAGTTTCAACTGAATCCTGAAATCATCTCATTGAACATTTGGAGGGCGGAAAAATGACGACCACACCGTTCCTCAAGCCGAGGATTACAGGTCCCCGATTTGCTGGTGGGGCTATTCCCCTGGAAGTGCTGGCCGACTTCGCCGTGCTTTCCGAGATGATTCTGGAAGTGGCGAAGTGGAAGTACCGCGAACAGAACTCGGAACGAAAACGCGTTCCGCGAGGCTTCTCCGACGGAATCTCCTTAAAGCTGACGGGTGTTGAAGCAGGGAGCGCGATCCCCGTGATCTCTCTGTTCGTCGCATCTGCGACTTTGTTGCCGCCAGAGGCTGAGCAGTATTTTGTTCAAGCCCGAGATTCCGTGATTGCGGCTGTGGCGGCAGCGGACCAAGGCACTCGCATTACCGACCACCTGCCTGAAAAACTTCTGGGCTATTTCGATCGATTCGGGAGAAATCTGGCAGACGGTGAAGCGATCGAGCTGAGCACGCAGGTCGGAAGTCCGGCCGCGCGACTTACCAAAGACAGCCGGCGCAAGCTCGTGCTGGCATCTTCCGCGCAACATTACACGGAAGAAACGTCTGTGTACGGTTTGGTTCACGAACTCGATCAGCGAAACAAAACGTTTCAGCTCACTTTGCCCACGGGGACAGTGCTCAGTCGGATTCCTATTGAGTCGCAGCACTATGACGCGATTCTGGAAGCGAGTTCTGGTTTCAGGAATCAAACGCGCATCCGGATCTCCGGTGTCGGACGCTTTGATTTGAACAACCGTCTTCTGGAAATGGAAAGTGTCGAGCATGTCGTCACGCTGGATCCGCTGGATGTGAGTGTCCGCATCGACGAAATCCGACTCCTGAAACGCGGCTGGCTTGATGGAAAGGGCGAACCATTTTCGGCCCAACATCTCGATTGGGTGGTCGAGTCCTTTGCGATTCACTACCCCGATGACGCAAGACTTCCTTATCTGTTCCCAACCCCCGAAGGCACGATCCTGGCCGAGTGGTCATTGGGTGAGAATGCGGTTTCGCTAGAGATCAATCTGAACGATCGTGTGGCGGAGTGGCATGCGTTGAACCTCAGTTCAGACAAGGAAGATACGCAACACTTTGATTTGAATTCTGTGAGCAATTGGACCACCATCGCAGATCGCGTCAAATCGCTGGGTGGAGCGTCGGAATGAATGAGAACACGATCGTTTATCGACAGATCCATCCGAGTTTTGTTCAAGGTGGATTCCGACGTCTCAGGCATTTCGGCCAACGCCCAAAGATCAATCTCAATTGTCGGTCTATGACGGAGATCTCATTGCATCTGAGAAGGCCTGGGTGCATTACACGGCGGAACTCGGGCACGCGTCTGGCGGTGTAATGGGGCTAATTGTTGCAGAATGCGCGGCCGAATCGCTTGCGGTCCGCTCTGCTCCAGAACCATTTCCCGAGCATGCCGTCATTGACTTTGCTGAGTTGACGGACAAGGAGTGCCGCAATAGGAGTAAGAAGTTGCAATGCAAGGCTGTCGAAAGAGGCTGGCTCTATCGAGCGAGCTGAACGGATCTCGTGATCCACCCTGAGGGCTCCTGATGCCAAAGTATGGCAGCCGCATTCTCATTGGCAGCAAACGGCACGACAAGGCACCATGTCCGACACCAACCAAAAGCAACTTGGCAAGACGCTCTGGAACATCGCCGACCAACTTCGCGGGGCAATGAACGCGGACGACTTCCGCGACTACATGCTGTCGTTCCTCTTCCTGCGCTACCTCTCGGACAACTACGAGAGGGCTGCGGAGAGGGAGCTGGGAAAGGATTATCCGAGTGAAAGCGGCGTTGCAGCAGAGTCGGTGCGAGTCGCGGCCCAGAGAGCACACAAAGCCGCGCCAAAGAAGGCAAAAGCGAAACAAAACGAGCGAGACGCGGATGCCTCTGCCGCGGATGCGATCCCCATCATCACTCCGCTTCAACTCTGGTATGCTCGCAACCCGGACGACATTACCGAGTTCGAAAAACAAATGCGCCGCAAGGTGCACTATGTGATCCAGCCTGCCCACCTTTGGAACAGCATTGCCGAAATGGCCCGCACACAGAATGGCGAACTGCTCAACACGCTGCAGGCGGGATTCAAATACATCGAAAACGAATCCTTCGAGAGCACCTTCAACGGCCTGTTCTCGGAGATCAATCTCGGCTCGGACAAACTTGGCCGGAAGTATGAAGACCGCAACGCCAAGCTCTGCTCGATCATCGCGGAGATTGCCAAAGGACTGGCGGAATTTTCCTCCGGCATCAATGCCCTCGGCGATGCCTACATTTACCTGATCGGCCAGTTTGCCGCCGGGTCCGGTAAGAAGGCGGGCGAGTTCTACACACCGCAGCAGATTTCCGACATCCTCTCCACCATCGTATCCCTGGACAGTCAGGAACCCGCCACCGGCAAGAGAGATCGCCTCGCCAGCGTGCTTGACTTCGCCTGTGGATCTGCCTTCCTGCTACACGGTTTCCACTTCCTGAAAGACGAAGGCGTGATGGCCATCATCCTGCCGCACGGTGTGCTGTTCCGAGGCGGTGCCGAAGAACGCATCCGCACCAAGCTGCTCAAAGACGGCCACATCGACACCGTCATCGGCCTGCCCGCGAACCTCTTCTACTCCACCGGCATCCCGGTGTGCATCCTCGTGCTCAAGAAGTGCAAGAAGCCCGACGACGTGCTCTTCATCAACGCCGCCGAGCACTTCGTGAAAGGCAAACGCCAGAACCAACTCACGGAAGAGCACATCGCCAGGATTATCGCCACCTACCAATTCCGAAAGGAAGAGGACCGCTACTCCAAGCGCATCGGCATGGAGCGAATTGCCGAGGAAGGCTACAACCTGAACATCTCCCGCTACATCAGCACCGCCACGGCTGAGGAGGAGATCGACCTGTCCGCAACGCATCGCGAACTGGTCGGAATCGAACAGACGATCGAGAAGGCAACCGCCAGGCACAACGACTTTCTGAGAGAGCTTGGTCTGTCTCCATTGCCGTAAACAGTGTTCAATGCAGTATCTCAGGAGTGTCCCGTGTCATCGTTATCAGGCAAATACTGGGCAGCACTCATCGGAAGTGAGTCTCCTCGTGGCAACGTCAGGTTTATTGACTGCGCTTCGGAATCCATCCTGCGTTACATCGCAAGGGTGTTTCAGGGATGATGAATCCTGACCTTTTTGGATCGCCACAGCCGCAAGTGCCGGTAGGCTGGCAAGCTGGAAGCTTACCCCACTTCATAAGTTACCACGCCGTGACGCTGGGCGCGGCTGATGCGGTCGGTGGCGTAGAGACCGGCCAGAATGAATTCCACGCAGGATGCACGCACGGCCGCGTTGTCTGCCGCGTTGACTTCGAAGGCTTTGTCCCAGATCGGCGGGACTCGTTTGAGCAGCGTTTCGTAGTGCGCACTGGGCAGCATATCGCCGACTTCGATTTTGACACCCTTGGCGAAAATCTGGGCAATCGATTCCAGTCCGTGCTGTTCGACGTACTCCTCGAAGACTGACTTGATGGCTTCGGCAATGACGGCATCCAGAACCTGACGCTCTGTCATCTGATGACTGCTCATCATGTCCACTTCC
>JANOUN010000857.1:0-2874 GCA_031416875.1 Planctomycetota bacterium
AAGCCTACTCATTTCGATCCCAAAGCACACAGCGTCATTTTCCTGTACATGGATGGCGGAGTATCGCAGGTCGATTCATTTGATCCAAAGCCAGACCTGGACAAATGGAACGGGAAGCCGTTTCCGACAAAGATCTCACCGACTCAATTCAATAACATCGGCAATACACTCGCCAGTCCGTGGAAGTTCCAGCAGTACGGTGACAGCGGGATTCCGGTGAGTGATCTGTTTCCGCATACCGCAACGCACGTCGATAAATTTGCGGTGATTCGGTCGATGACATCGAATTTTCCGGAACACACCAATGCGAACTACTTCCTGCATACGGGGTCCGGCCTGCAGGGACGTCCGTCGCTGGGGGCCTGGTTTGGTTATGGTCTCGGAACCGAGTGCCAGGATCTGCCACATTTTGTGGTGCTGAACGGTGGACTGATTCCGCCAGGTGGACTCGACAATTTCGGCAGCGGATTTCTTCCGGCAAGTTATCAGGCGTCAGTGTTTCGCATCAGCGATCCTCCGGTTGCCGATATCAATCGACGTGAACCGAGCGACGAGCTTCAAAAGCGAAAACTGGCCCTCATTCGACAACTGGATCAGCAGGCTGCGGAAAGATTTGGGCACGATGATCAGGTGGAATCGGCCATTCGGAATTATGAACTCGCCGCGCGGATGCAGCTCGCCGTCCCCGATCTGATGGATCTGACGGAAGAGACGCGAGAGACTCAGGAGATGTATGGCATTTTTGATGAGTTTCCCAACACGACGACGTTTGGAAAGCAGTGCCTGCTGGCGCGAAGACTGGTTGAACGAGGCGTGCGTTTTATCGAACTGACGTGCCCTGGCGGCAACGGTGATCGGTGGGATCAGCATTCCAACCTGATCGACGGACACACTAAGAATGCAAAGACAGTCGATAAACCAATTGCGGGCCTGCTGTCAGATCTCAAACAGCGGGGCCTGCTGGAACGAACTCTGGTCGTTTGGTCCGGTGAATTTGGTCGAACACCATTTGCTCAGGGCCATGACGGTCGCGATCACAATCAATATGGGTTTTCCATATGGATGGCCGGTGGAGGAATTCGAGGCGGCACGATCTACGGAGCCACCGATGAATTCGGCTATAAGGTGGTTGAGAATAAGGCTGAGATGCACGACCTGCACGCCACAATGCTCCACCTGACGGGAATCAACCACGAACAACTCACCTACCGCTTCAGTGGCCGCGACATGCGACTGACCGATGTGCATGGCGTGGTGCTCAAAGATGTGCTGTCGTAGCTACGCTAATTTTTCAAAACATGTTGTAGATGAGACAATTTTTCGCTGCGATGCCAAAACGATCGAGTGTAGGATGGACATTCATGTCCGTCGCATGGCCAATATCTCGGACATGAATGTCCAAGCTACAGGAATCGCAGCTAACCTGTTTCTGTCGTTCGGTGCGCCGGCTGCGTTATGACACGAAATAGAATTCTCAACGGCACCTTGATCTGGACGGTGATCTTTGAAGCCATTACCTGTCTGCTTCGATTTGGACTGCGGCTGGAATCGACGCGTGACACGGCATCGACGATTGGCGTGTTGACGTTCGGGTTGCGCATTCATCACAGCTACATCGGCGTCGCGCTGATTCCCATCGCGTTGCTGGTCGAAAGACGCTGGCCGTGGATCGCGCGGCATGTGCTGATGATCGGTATGGGGCTTGTTCTGAGTGATCTTATTCATCACTTCATCGTGCTCTGGTACTTCGTGGGAAGCCCGCAGTTCGATCTGTTTTACGTGCGTCTCTGATGACCCCTGCGCTGCCCGTCACGAGTCGCCGTGGGCAGGGACGACGAACGAAGCCTCAGGCGTCGGGTGAATATAAAGCGCGCGGCTTTGAATGCGATCTTTCCAGGCCGTGGAATTTCCGTAAGGGAATAGTTTAACCGCGTGCCCACCGGGCCGCGCTCGTCCGCCGGTGGCCCCAGAGCGCGGCCCGATGGGCGCGCGGTTAATCGAGGCAAGGTCAATCAGAGCGGCGCATTCCGGGCCGCGTGTGGTATAGCAAGTCGCCTGCCCCATTCACGAAAACTCCCCCGCTCCCAGTCAACAAACCGCCGATCGACGCCTCCGAAGAACGAGTCCGCGAGCTTCTCAACATCGACGAGAAATACGTCCTTCAGTTGCAGCGCCGCCACTTCGCTCCAACGTGAAGAGCGTCATGGTACTTGCCGCTGCTGCGTTCCACGGTTTTCGAAGGAATGGTTCGGCGGGAATGCAATCAGCGCAGGCAGTGGAGTTGGCCCGACACTTCGCTTGGGCCAGGCTACTGGAATGCATGGGCCCTTGGCCCGGAATCGCAGCAATCATTTTTGTGCTCGCACCAATGACTTGCATGGCAACCAGAACTCGGCACGCACCGAGGCCACAGGTGATGCCTCGCTTGGTGGCGTCCAGCAGAGCACACTCCGATTCACCAAGTGATACCCTGACATCAATCACCGTTCAACACCGCATCGAACACCGAAGCCCATGCCTCACAAGACACAACAGCACTGCCAGCGCTACCAGACCGCGATGTGTTTTCGGCTCCTGACACCTTTAATCGCTCCCTGTAACCTCGCGTACACCTCAGAATGTCAAGTATCATAGGCGGCACTGCCTGCACGAGTTGAATCTGTCACTGGTCGATACGAGAACGCCATACTGGACACCACCATGCTGGAAATTCAAAGTCCGAAACATCGGGGTCGACGAGCTGTCCTCAAGGCGGGCGTGTTGAGTATTGCCGGGCTGAATCTGGCAACTCAGCAGCGACTGATCGCGGATGGCACTGCGAAGAAGAACAACAAGAGTGTCATCCTGATCTGGCTCGACGGCGGGCCCAGTCAG
>JANOUN010000858.1:0-7386 GCA_031416875.1 Planctomycetota bacterium
GAAAAATGCTGCTATCATGTTACGTACCTGACGGCGACATCGGCGCCTTTTGACTATTTGGGGGGGAGAAACCATGCGATTTCAGCGACTGTGTCTATTTCTGACGGCACTGTGTGTGACAACGGTGTCTGTGAATGCAGATGAATGGGAATCTATTTTCGACGGCAAGACGCTGGAAAACTGGGACGGCGACCCCGACGTATGGAGTGTTAAGGACGGCGCAATCACGGCAACGACCTCAGACGACGAAGCAAAAAAGCTGAAGCGAAACACGTTCATCATCTGGCGCGGTGATGAAGTCGATAATTTTGAGCTGGAATTTGAATACAAAATCGTGAACGGTAATTCCGGTGTCCAGTACCGCAGTTTTGAACTGCCAGACGCCAAATGGGGCATCGGCGGATACCAGGCTGACTTCGAGGCGGGTGATACTTACTCCGGAATTCTCTACGGCGAGCAGTATCGTGGGATTCTGGCTCAGCGTGGTCAGGCGACCGAGTTGGTGCGCAAAGACGGAAAATTTGAAGTCAAAGAGACTGCGAAAATCGGTGACACGAAAGAGATCCAGAAGAAGATTAAGAAGGAAGACTGGAATAAGTACCGCATCGTTGCCGACGGCTATCACTTCCAGCATTTCATCAACGAAATTCAGACGATTGATGTGACCGACAACGACGTTCAGGAACGTCGGGCCGCGGGCCTCCTTGCGTTGCAGGCTCATGCTGGCCCGGCAATGACCGTCCAGTTCCGTAACATTCGATTGAAACGTCTGCCTGCTCCCAAAAAGGTTGCCTTGATCGCCGGTAATCCCAGCCACGGCTATGGTGCTCACGAACATCGCGCGGGATGTATGCTGCTGGCCGAAGCCCTGAACACTGCGAACCTGGGAATTGAAGCCAGCGTCTACACCGAGGGCTGGCCGAAAGACGATTCTGTCCTGGACAGCGCGGATACAATTGTCATCTATGCGGACGGTGGCGGCGGACACCCTTTTAACAGCAAACTGGATCGCCTGAAGGCGCTTGAGAAACGCGGCATCGGCATGGTGTGTCTGCACTACGGTGTCGAAGTTCCAAAGGGGCCGTCGGGAGATGCGTTTCTGGACTGGACCGGCGGCTACTTTGAAGCGGACTGGTCCGTGAATCCTCACTGGACAGGAAACTTCACTAAATTTCCGGATCATCAGATTGCAAACGGCGTGCAGCCATTTCGGATTAACGACGAATGGTATTACCACATGCGGTTTGCCGGCGAAGACGCTGGAATCATTCCTGTGTTGACGGATCTGCCACCGCGTTCAACTCTGGTGAAAGAGGACGGCAGCCTTGCACGGCCCGACGGACCGCATAACAACAACCCGACTGTGCGAGCAGCTGTACTCGTACGCAAAGAGACTCAAACTGTCGCGTGGGCGCGTTCACGTAAGGACGCAGGTCGCGGATTCGGCTTCACCGGTGGGCACGATCACTGGAATTGGGGCAATCGTGACTTCAGAACTCTGGTGCTGAACGCCATCGCCTGGACTGCTCATGTCAACGTGCCAAAGGACGGAGTTCCTTCAAAGGATTTGACGGTCGCTGACCTTCAGGCCAATCAGGATTACGACGTCCCGGGTGATTTTAATCCGGCTCGTATTCAGGCGATGCTCGACGAATGGGCCGCGGCTCGGAAGTAGGGTGTCCCCTGGACTCTGATCGCAGGGTGGGACGAGTTGCTGTCAAGCAGCGGTGTCCCTCCATGGACGAAGCAGAGTTTTTGGATCGCCGCGAAGGAACGCAAAGATCTCAAGAGAATTCAGCGGGCCATCGACTCAGGCAATCAATAAATTCTTGACGGCAGTGACCCGTCTCATCAGTAAGGTGCATTTTCGTGACGAGTTTGATTCAGCCAATTCTTCTGAACGGTCATTGGACATCCAGCACGGGGACTTCAGCCTTCCAGGCCGTGAATCCCCTGACGGAAGAACAGCTTCCGGGGAAATACCCCATCAGCCCCTGGGAAGAGATTGAAACGGCAATCAACGCCGCGGCGAAAGTTTCGCGCCAGATGCGTGGCTGGCCGGGAAGTCGCTTTGCTGATTTCCTCGAATGCTACGCAAAAGAAATCGAAGCCCGGGCTGAATTGCTGATTGATGCAGCTCATGCAGAAACCGGTCTGCCGGTATCACCTCGACTGAAGGACGGGGAACTTCCGCGCACGACGAATCAACTGCGTCAGGCAGCGAAGGCGGCACGTACGGATTCGTGGCGAACACCGATGATTGATACCGCCGCGGGAATCCGTGCCATGCTTGGCCCGATCGGGCCGGTGGTTGTATTTGGCCCGAACAATTTTCCATTTGCCTTCAACGGGATCTCCGGTGGCGATTTCGCCGCAGCCATCGCCGCAGGCAATCCGGTGATTGCAAAAGGCCATCCGTGTCATCCTGAGACGACACGCATCTTTGGCGACGCGGCGCTCACCGCAATTCGCGAAACCGGCATGCCGGAAGCGCTTGTGCAACTGATCTATCGCACAAGTCACGAAGACGGTGCGAAGCTGGTTTCCGATCATCGGATTGGCGCGTCGGGTTATACAGGAGCTCGACATGCAGGTTTGAAACTCAAGGCCGCCGCTGATGCCGCCGGGAAACCGATGTATGTGGAGCTGTCGAGTATCAATCCGGTCTTCATCATGAGCGGAGCTCTCAAGGAACGGGCGGTCGCGCTGGCGGATGAATTCACCGGAAGCTGTCTGATGGGAACAGGGCAGTTCTGCACAAATCCCGGACTGGTCGTTGTTCCATCCGGTGAAGAGGGCAATGCGTTCGTCGCTGCAGTTGCCGCACGATTTGCAAAGGCTCCTGTGGGCACAATGCTGGCGGAAGGGGTCCGCACAAGCTTTGCAACAGGAATTCGGACGCTGATCGATGCAGGGGCCAGTCTGGTGACCGGTGGAGAAGCGGGCGGTGGCAAAGGAATCTGTTTTCAGAATACTTTGCTGACAGTTCATGGGCGACAGTTTCTGATCAATCCGGAGGTCTTTCAGACTGAAGCCTTTGGCAACGGTTCGCTTTTCGTGCTGGCCGATTCGGTCGCTCAGATGGCTGAGATTGCCGAGTCACTTGAAGGGAATCTCACCGGTGCAATTTATACTTCCACCGCAGGCAGCGATGACGCCGATTACGCGGCGGTCGAGAAACCGTTGCGGACAAAGGTCGGCCGACTGCTCAACGATAAGATGCCGACCGGTGTCGCAGTGAGTCCAGCCATGAATCACGGCGGACCATTCCCGGCGACCGGGCATCCAGGTTTCACCGCCGTCGGGATTCCTGCGTCGATTGTAAGGTTCGGCATGTTGCAGAGTTACGACGCCGTCCGCCGTCAACGCCTGCCGCCTGTGCTGCAGGATAAGAACCCTGGCGGCGTCTGGCGGCGCATTGATGGTGAATGGACACTGAAAGACGTTTAGATATTGAAGTTTTCCGACTCTTCCGGATTCTATGTGCTGGATGTTTGAACCACGAATCGACACGAATGAACACGAATGTTAAGCATTCCATTCGTACTACTATCGTTCTGAATTTGCGCAGGACGAGGAAGTTTTGTGCGGCGCATTGCGGATGCACTCGTCTTTCCAATCTCAGTTTTCTGACCGCGGATGTCGCGGATTGTACGGATGAGTCACAGTGTGTTTATCTGTGAAATCCGCGAAATCCGTGGTTAAAATTTCTTTCACGCTCTTCCTTGAGTTACGGGCGATGACCTCGTTAGAATTGTCCACAGTTCATGTCAGATTCAGATCTTCAGTCTCGTCTCGCTCCCGTGCTTGGGCGGGTTCCAAGTGGTGTGTATATCCTTGTGGCCGGTGATGGCACTGGCCGGCGCACGGGGTTGCTGACGAGCTGGGTTCAGCAAGCGTCGTTTGCACCTCCTCAAGTGACGATTGCGGTGAACAAATCCCGATACCTGATCGACTGGCTCAAGGAGGGTTCGCCCGTAACGCTGAACCAGGTTCCGAAAGGCGACAATTTACTGTTTCGCCATTTCAACAAAGGTTTCGATCCGAATGCAGATGCCTTTGCCGGAATCGACTTAGTTCCCGCGAACAATGGGCTGGTGGCGTTGTCTTCTGCATTGGCGACAATGGAAGGAACCGTTTGCGGGCAGATGGATGCGGGCGACCATCGCATTTTGCTGGTGACGATCACAGATGCGATCGTTCATAAGGACTTGTCGCAGTCTGAACCGTTCGTGCACGTGCGAAAGAACGGATTTAGTTATTAGTTTGGCAGTGGATATAAGCGGCAAGGCGCTAGCGGTCTGTTGATTTAGTGGTTTTAGCGGCTCATGGTCATACCAACCCGAAGCGCAAGCGAGGACTTTTTGCGGCTCATGGTCATACCAACCCGAAGCGCCAGCGAGGAATTTTTGCGGCTCATGGTCATACCAACCCGAAGCGCCAGCGAGGAATTCAGCCGTTTCTGCCTCGCTGGCGCTTCGGGTTAGTATTAGATCAGCAGCCCGCTAGCCGCCGGTGGCTGTTCCAGAACCTGAGAATACTGACGGGAAATCGAGTGGGTGATCGTGTTGTGTTAGCAATGAGCGGTGGAGTTGACAGCTCCGCTGCCGCAGTTTTGCTGCATGAGCAGGGCTATGAAGTGATCGGACTGTTTATGCGGTCCGGTGAGACAGAGTCTGCCTGCGCGCTGCCAGCGTCGGGGCTGTTACCGGTCGTCAACTCGGGCTCGAATCGTCAGGGCTGCTGCAGTTCGGAAGACGCGGCGGATGCGCGACGAGTCGCCGATCGGCTCGGGATTCCCTTTCATTCGCTGAATTTTCAGGATGCATTCCGGAAGATCAAGGATTACTTTGCAGACGAATATCTCGCCGGGCGCACACCGAATCCATGCGTGCAGTGCAACAACTGGCTGAAGTTCGGCCGGCTGTGGGAGTTTGCTCAGCAGGTCGATGCGCAATACATCGCCACCGGCCATTATGCCCGCGTCATGCCGGATGAGACAACCGGTGAATGGGGACTGTATCGCGGTCTGGACGACAACAAGGATCAGTCGTACGTCCTGTTCGGAATTCGGCGCGAGCTGTTGCCAAATGTCCTGCTGCCGATCGGTACGTTTCAGAAACCTGACATCCGAAAGTTGGCTGGAGAATCCGGTCTGCGGGTGGCCAACAAGAAGGATTCGTATGAAATTTGTTTCGTACCCGATCAGGACTATGCCGGATTCCTGAAGCGTTATCGCGGGCACGATGGCACCGCCGGAAATTTTGTCGACATGCAGGGACAGGTATTGGGGCCGCACGAAGGCTATGAGCATTTTACAGTCGGCCAGCGAAAAGGTTTGGGACTGGCTTTTGGCGAACCCCGGTTCGTGATTGAAATCCGCCCGGAGACTCGGCAGGTCGTGCTTGGGCACCGCGCAGATCTGGCAACAACGTGTATCGAAACGGTCGACTGCAACTGGTTGTCAGACAGGCCAGTCACTCGCACGACGTGCGCGGTTAAGGTTCGCTATCGCCAGACGTCCGAACCATGTGTCATTGAACCTGGCGAACACAACACGGCAACTGTGTATCCTGACGAACCAATCTTCGGCGTCGCTCCGGGGCAAGCGGCCGTGTTCTACGACGGTGATCGCGTGCTGGGCGGTGGCTGGATCCGGAGTGGCCGGAAAGATCGATTGTAGGATGGACATTCATGTCTTTCCATCCCGTAGCCGGATTCGCAAGAATTCGGACCGCCAGAACAATCGGTTGTAGTTTGGACATTCATGTCCGTCGCATGGCCCAAAGTCGCTGAAATTCGTCCACCAGTGCCATGGCGAATTCCGGGTCGTTGATGTGCAGCGGGTATCGCACAATTCGACGCGATTCAGATTGCTCGACCCGGGACTCCAGTTCATCAAACAACACCGCGTCGGCGGCAGGATCGTGGAAGGGTTGCCCCGCCGCATCGATCGCTGAAACTCCCTGCTCAGGAATCAACAACGTCACGGCCGACGAAGATCGATTGAGTTTCGCCGCGATCCATTCGGCGACCTGAAGATTTTCTTCCGCTGTTGTGCGCATCAGGGTTACGTTGGCGTTGTGTACATGCAGCGTGCGATTACGGAAACGGTCCGGCACCGTTTCTCTCGCTCCAAAGTTCACCATATCCAGTGCACCGAGACTCATGACATACGGAATCTGCTGCTGGAGGATGATATCGAAACGCTGCGGACCAGCCGACAGGATGCCTCCCACGACTTCATCAGCAACTTCTGTGGTGGTCACATCCAGCACTCCCTGGATCAAACCGGACTCAACCAGTTTCTCCATCGCGCGGCCACCCGTACCTGTCGCGTGGAACACAAGACAGTCAAAGCCTGCGTCTTTCAGGGATTTGCGAATGGCCGTCACGCACGGCGTCGTTACACCGAACATGGTCATCCCGATCGCCGGCCGGGCAATTGTATCGGCCACAACATGCGTCACCATTCCGGCCATCGCATGAGCGGCGTTGCTGAGGACTCGGCGTGAAACCGTATTCAGCCCTGCGACATCGACGATGGACGGCATCAGGCAGATATCACTGCAATCGACGTACGGCGCCGTATTGCCGCTCGCCATCGTCGATACCATCAGCTTCGGAATTCCCACCGGCAGTGCACGCATGCCCGCAGTGACGATCGCAGTGCCGCCGCTGCCACCAATTCCAATCACCCCGGCAACGCGTCCGTCCGCGTGCTGACGCAGCAGCCAGATTCGAAATGCTTCCGACATCGTTGTCACGGCACGCCCGCGATCCAGCGACTGGACATTGCTCAGAGTCAGTCTGGATGCTGCAAGAACTTCCGAGGCAGTCACATCTGCCGCAACATCCGATTCATGCGCAGCGCTGACATCAACCGTCACAACATCGACCATCGCCTTCCGCAGGCAGGACGCCACCCAGGCCAGTTCCTCCGACTTCGTATCAAATGTTGCGACGGCAAAGACAACCGCACGCCGGGGCGCATTTCGTGAATGTTCAGGCATTGGCGGTGTCCGTTCATAAAGTCAAGCTTGTTCTGCGGTACGCAGGAGTGCTGGAAGTGTCGAAGTGTGGTTTTTATCGCGGTGTGGGCTGGTGGTCTGGCAAGCTGGAAGCTTACCCCACGTTGAAATGCATGCTATAACGTCGATGCTGGAATTCGATACAGATCCGATTGACCTTCTCGTTCGCTGACAACGATCAGACTATTACCATCAGGATCTCAGACGGGAAAGTCATCCTGCTCGGCGTGGTTTGTCAGTCTGAACGTGCTGCAGATGATTTGAATCAACACTGCTTTGTCAAGACAACCAATGAGCGTTGAATCTATAGGCCGGACCAAGCGGAGCGCCGTTCCGCCACGTGCCCGACCTGCCG
>JANOUN010000859.1:0-1741 GCA_031416875.1 Planctomycetota bacterium
CCTGAAGACTTGCGCTTGCGTCAAATCAAATGCCTGCGTATTGTGTCGCAGCACTTCATGTGCGTTACCTCTGCCAGCTTCGTCTTGCAGCAAAACAAGTTGACCCTACAGATAAACCCAACAGGGAACCCGGTCTGATCCTGCCGACTGTCACGCCGACTATGTCTCGGATCACATGACCCGGGCGTCGGGTGCCCGCCTTTTCATCTGATCAATGGGTGTCAACCGCGTTTGCTCATGACCCGCTGGGAGAGGTTTTTTGTTGCGCAATTCTAGTGTGGCACGTATTGTGGTCGATCACCCTGCTTCCACAACAACACGCGGCTGCGAAGCGATGGCGGCAGGTGCTGATCTAAACGGCGTTGCGCTTCAGTATCATGCGTTCTGGTACTCAGATGCGCCAGAATGATCAGTTGATTCTGAAACTTGCCGGCACGCTCCAGGATATCATCCAAATGCATATGGCCGAATTTGTGGATCTTTTCTTTGCGATGTTCGGGCCGGAAAAACGTCATCTCTGTCATCAGCACTTCTGCCGCAAAATTGTCGGGATGTGCATCAAGACCAACCGGTGACGTATCTCCCGTGAACGCCAGAATCGGTTTCAGGGATTCTGCCGCCACTTCAATCCCCTGGAACTTCAGGTCACGAATCTGATCGCCTTTGAGGCCGTGGAACTCGGGCTTCAGCTTTTTCCGCACGTCGTACACGATGTAGCCGACCGACGGCACGGTATGCGTCGTCGAATACACCGCAACACGATGTTCGCGCGAAAGGGTGAGCATGTCACCGCTCTTCACCCCGACCAGTTCGCAATTCATGCGACCGCGATCCAGTCGCTGCCATGCTTTGAGCATCGCCCAGACAGGATCGACGACCTCTTCCGGAAGATAAATTGTGGGAGGATCCATTTTCATCATCCGGCGGCGTGCCACATACACGGGCAGCGCGGCCAGATGATCCAGATGGGCGTGTGTGACCAGAAAGTACTGAGTCCCCATGAAGGCCCAGGGACTGCCTCCCAGTTCAAATCCGATCTTGAGTTCCGGGATGCGCCAGTAGCTCTGCACGGCCGCGCGGGAGTAGCCTTCAATGGTCAATGCTTTGTGACGAACGGTCTCATACGGCAGGTTCTCAACCATGATTCGTTTTGTTTTCCTGAGACGACTGCGTCAGATCGCGGATCAGATAGTCACGCGCATGTTCTGAAAGTCGCTGCGCGGTCGTCAGGTCGTAGTGGACGAGGCCAAGAAACAGCAACAATGATCCGCTGCTCAGGACGTGAATGAAGAGGCCAATAAACGGCATCACTCTGTAGACCATCGCTGTGTCGGCCATCGAACTTGCGAACGGCATCATCGCGTAGATCGCACTGATCATCAAAGTCATCAGGTTAGTGACAACCGCAGTCCAGAAGGCAACGCCGCGCAGTGTGGTCCGGTCCATAGCTGAAACTCCGACGGACACGAATGTCCATCCTACTGCTTTGTGAATACGAGAATATGCTGACGCGGCAACACATGAATCGTCTCTGTCCATCGCAGACAAAACTCCGCCTGTTCGACTTCTTTCTTTGCCTGAACCTGTGACATCTTGTGAACTTCCTTGATGGGCACGGTTGGATCTTCCTTGCGGTATTCCACCAGCACCACACGACCGCCGGGCTTCATCGCTTTTGCAATGTCCGTCATCATTTCGTGCGGGAATTCGAACTCATGGTACACATCCACCATGATGGCCA
>JANOUN010000860.1:0-1841 GCA_031416875.1 Planctomycetota bacterium
CTATGTGCTCGGGCCGCTGGTGACGGACATGTTTCCAGGCTACGACCATATCACCAGTTGCATAGGTGCGACCAATGCCGCGTGGCATGGAGCCAGCATGTTGTGCTACGTGACGCCGAAGGAACATCTGGGCCTGCCGAAAAAAGATGACGTCAAGCAGGGCTGCGTGGCCTACAAGATCGCGGCCCACGCGGCCGACGTGGCGCTGGGAATTCCTGGAACTCGCGATCGCGATGATGAACTCACCAAAGCCCGGGCGGCGCTCAACTGGCAAAAGCACTTTGATCTGAGCTTCGATCCCGATACGGCTCGCGCGTATCACGATGAAGATCTCGACGTCGATACCGACTTCTGTGCGATGTGCGGCCATGACTGGTGCAGCGTGCGCATCAGCAAGGAAATCCAGGAATTCGCCAGCGGCAAGGCCTATGAATTCGAATGGGAAAAGGCCCGCGTCACCGCCGCGCTGACAGCCGAGCAACAGGAGATTCTTGAAAAACGTGGCGTGTTGTCGCCGGATGAAATTCATCGACTGGCCAACAAGACAAAGAAATCGGTCGGTGCCGATGACGGCAAAGGCAACTGCCACAGCGACTACGTCGATGCCGATTCCGCGAAGCAAATCCAGGTCGTGCAACTGGGAACTCCGGCGGATTGAGGCATCATGGCTCGTCCCGGCGTCATCCTGCCGATTCTGCAGAACTGGAGCTGTCACAATTGCGGTGGCTGCTGCCGGGAGCATCAGATCGTCATCACGGTCAATGAAAAGAAACGGATTGACAACCAGAAATGGACGTCTGCGGACGGAATCGCGGACGATCGGCCATTGATCGTCGCGCACGGCACAGATTTTCGGCTCAATCATCAGGCTGACGGAGCGTGCGTGTTTCTGGATGAACGCGGATTGTGCCGCATTCATGCGAAGTTTGGTGAAGCGGCAAAGCCGCTGGCATGCCGAGCCTATCCGTATGCCGTGCATCCATCGGGTAATTCGGTCACGGTGAGTCTGCGGTTCAGCTGCCCATCGGTCGTCCAGAATCTGGGAGAACCGGTGGCTCAGCAGCGGCAGACGCTGGAAGAGTTAGCAAGAGAAATTGTCCCGTCGAACTACCAGGCACCGGACGCACCACCGCTTTTTCCTGGTCAGCCAATATCATGGCCCGACGTGATGCGTCTTCTGGCATTCGTTGAACGGGGACTTTCCACAGGGAAAGTGAGCTTCGCGACACGGCTGCTCCGCGTTCTCACATGGGTTGATCTGCTTGAGAAAGCTCCCACGGAAGCGATCATGGGTGACCAGCTTGGAAACCTGCTGCCAGTCCTGCACGAAGCTTCGGTTCGCGCTCAGCCGGACGATCATTTACCGCTGGTTGTGCCGACCAGTATTGGACGAACAATGTTTCGGCAGTGGGTCGCTCAGCTCCTGCGACACGACACCGATGTGACAGCCCGCGGCGGTTTCATGGGACGCATGCGATTGCTGAGTGATGGAGTCCGTTTCACACTGGGACGCGGACGCGTTCCGGCAATGGCCGATCCGATCTCAGTGCGCGTCGCGTTTTCCGGCCGCACAACGACAACTCCTGAATCTGCACCGGAGACTTTCGCTGCGATGCCGACGTTTTCCCAGCTGGAAAGTGAATTTGGCGGACGCAACGCGGATTTCGAGGAACTGTTCGTGCGCTTTTTTCGTGTGAAACTGCAGGGCCTGCATTTCTGTGGTCGCGCGTTCTACGACATGCCGTTCATCGATGGATTTCGAAGTCTGGCACTGATGTATCCCGCGACATTGTGGGTCGCTCGCATGCGCGCCGCACGCGACGGACGGACTGCGATTTCAC
>JANOUN010000861.1:0-2880 GCA_031416875.1 Planctomycetota bacterium
CCAACTCAACAACGCTGGTGCCCTGATGGCTCAGCAGAATCGCATGAGCCCGGTGACGAATCCGAGGTGTATCACCGTAATCTTTCAGTTCCGTCAGTTTCTCGATTTGTCGAGCAGTCAATTATTCTATAAAACGGCTGGCAGGACGGGCCATCCAAGCTTCCTTGCTTGAGGTTTCATACAGTTCACCTGTATCCTAACAGCTTCTGCACTCCAACGTAATCACAAATTACATACAGGCCAGTGCTTATTTCTTTTTCACTGCGGTCAGTGATCAGCAGGGACTCTCGTTCTACAGCGACGCCACGATCGCCGTGCGTCTGAGGCTGCCGGAAAAGGCGGTCTCCGATGCGCGGGCAGAACTGGTCACGCATGATCTGATCGCGTGGCAGCGACCGCTGACTCAGGTGCTCTCGCTGCAGCAGCCGGTCCTGCATCGAAGAGGTAGTCTGCAGTCACTCGGTGATCTGTTTCGCGCGGCAGGAAACTCGGCCGAAAAAAAATCGGCAGGGGGCGAATCATGAAGGTCTCGCAATGGGCCGAAATTCGTCGTCTGGTCGAAGTCGAAAAGATGTCACGGCGCGCCGTCGCCCAGCGATTGCGCTGTTGCTTCAGGACTGTCGCGAAGGCGCTCAGCATGGATCATCCGCCGGATGAAAAACGAAGTGCTCCGCGAGGCAGTCTGCTCGACCCGTATAAACCAAAGATCGATGCACTGCTGGCTCGCTATCCACAGCTTTCGGCAGCGCGTGTCATGGAAGAGATTCGCCGCGGCCCCGACGGTTACCGTGGCCAGTTGACACTGGTCCGGATTTATCTCCGCAAAGTCCGACCACGACGCGGTCGTGTTTACCAGGAAGTAGAGTACGAGCCCGGGCAGGCGATGCAGATCGACTGGGGGCACTGTGGTCAGATCCGCATCGGCAGCACTCAGCGTCGGGTGTCCGTGTTTGTGGCTGTGCTGTGTTACAGCCGAATGTGCTACATCGAATTCACTTTGTCGCAGCGGAAGGCGGAATTCTACCGCGCGATCGTGAATGCGTTGACGTTCTTTGGCGGCAGTCCGAAGCGGATCATCTTCGACAATCTGAAAGCCGCTGTGCTGAATGGTTCGGGCCGTCATGCGTGTCTGCATCCGGAGTTTCTGGCTCTGTGCGGCCACTTCTGTTTAGAGCCGATTGCCTGTGAGCGGCGAGACCCGGAATCGAAAGGCACCGTCGAAGCCGGCGTCCGTTACGTCAAGCGGAATGCGCTGGCAGGCCGGGAGGATGAACTGGTGTCCTGGGACGACTATCAGCAACTCGCCGTCACCTGGCGTGATGAAGTCGCCAACGTTCGGCTGCATCACACGACACGGCAACGACCGGTCGATCGATTCGCTCAGGAGTCCGGTGTCCTCCGTCCGTTGCCAGTATTTCCATTTGATACTGACGAAGTGGTGCTGGCGATCGTCAGTTCTCATGCACGAGTTCACTTCGACGGAAATCGATATTCGGTCCCACCAAAGCTGCAGAACACCACCGTGATCATTCGAGCGAGCGATACGCAGGTGCGTGTGATTGCGGCAGGCGAAGTTGCGGCGAGTCACGCTCGCAGTTACGACCGCAATCAGTTGATCAGTCTGCCTGAGCATCGGCTCGAAGCGCTGAAGCTCAGAAGCCGTGTGCGGGCGCATGACATCGAAGAGGCTTTCGATGGGCTCGGAGAGGAAGCCCGCAAATTTCATCTGGAACTGCGGCGTCAGCCGGTGAAGACGACGGTCCACCTGCGACGCCTGCTCAATCTGGTGCATCTCTATGGCAGACAGGATGTCGTGGCGGCCATCGCGCGCGCCAATCAATGGCTGACCTTCGACGCAGCTTATGTGGAAACCATCCTGCTGCAGGATCGACGACGCCGTGAACTGCCGTCACCCACGCAGGTCCGCCCTCGTCGTGAAGAACTGCTTGAAGAAACCGATCTGGAAGAACCAGACCCGGCTGACTATGACCGTCTTATCCATTACGAAAATCTCAACACTGAAGAGGAAACCGACCATGAGTGATCGTCAATCGAAACTCCACGAACTGCTGCTGCAAAATCTCGCCGAACTGAATCTGACACAGATCGCCGCCACGTATCGAGAGGTGCTGGATGAAGCGGCTCGCCGCAACAACTCGATGCTGGAAGTGCTGTCGTCGCTGGTGGCAAGTGAGATGACGTCGCGGCGTCATAAAGCTCTGCAACGGCGAATTCTTCAGGCCAAACTGCCAAAGCTGAAGACGCTGGCAGAATACAAATTCGAATTTCCCAAACGGATCCCGAAACAAAAACTCGTGCGGCTGTTCGATTGCGAATTCATCGAACAACATCAGTGCGCCATTTTAATCGGACCGACGGGCACCGGAAAAACGCATCTGCTGACCGCACTGGGCTACACAGCCTGTGAACGGGGAATCACGGTGCGCTTCACACGCGTGATCGACATGATCAACCGACTGACGACTGCTCAGATCAATGGCACACTTGAACTGGCGCTCAAAGCCTATCTGAGGCCTTCGTTACTCCTGCTCGATGAACTGGGCTATCTGCCCATCGACAAACGCGGTGCCGACTTGTTGTTTCAGGTGGTCGCGGCCCGCTACGAGTCCGGATCGATCGTGATCACCACGAATCGTCCTTTCCGTGACTGGGGTCGGATCTTCGACGTCGATAACACTCTGGCCACCGCCATGATCGATCGACTGATGCATCATGGCGAGGCGATGGTCATCCAGGGTAGCAGCTTTCGCACGAAAGGTGAGAACCCCGACGACACGAAAGGCGATAACCCCGACCAGTAGTCACTTCCGCCGTCAGATCCAGGCTCAGACAGCTCTGGCCCCGTCCGGATTTGCAGTA
>JANOUN010000862.1:0-4400 GCA_031416875.1 Planctomycetota bacterium
CTGTAGGGTGTGACAAGCGAGCAACGCGAGCGCGGGCACACCGAGGATTCAGCGCAAGTGTGGTGTGCCTTCGCAGCTTGTCAGCTGCTTGTCACACCCAACGAATTTCAAAACACCGGATACCATTCTGAACCTGGGTTAGTGAATCCGTCGATTGCCATTGGCGGCGACTTCCCTGCATCAGCGGTCATGAACCCTGTTGTTCGTAATCCTGCACAAAGTACCGCTTTCGCAGGTGCTGGTTTTTCGAACGGAGACTCAGCGACGATGTGAAATTTCTACGGACCATGGCAAGAATGCGGTGCCACTGGATCACGTCGTGCTCACGGAGCGATTGCTTCCAGGTGCCACGGTGACTTATCGTAACGGCAATGTGGCGTTTCTTTACCTTCGACATGAACAGGAATGCGAGTCGCGGAGCGATGTCGCCTACGGACGATCAATGGTGACACATTATTCTACGACGCCATGCCGCAATCTCTCGCTCGCTGAACTGATTGAAACCGCCTGCGCGATGGAAGTGATGAGTCCCAAACCGGGCAACGTTGCTCCGGAACAGGAATTTGCGGATGCGTCCATTGATGATTTTTGGGAATCGGCGCGGGCGATTGCACCGATCCTTGCCGCGGCGGGTGAACGGACTTTGGGGGAAACAATTCTCAAAGCTGTTCAGGCCACTCGCCGGGCCGTGAATCACAATACGAATCTCGGCATCATTCTGCTGCTTTCGCCACTCGCAAAGGTTCCGCTCGACAAGTCGCTGTCAGAGGGCATTTCGGAAGTGCTGCTTGCGACAACCGTGGACGACAGCCGCGTGGTTTATGAGGCCATTCGGATGGCACAGCCTGCAGGATTAGGTGAATCTGAAGAGCAGGATCTGAAAGACGAACCGACGTTCAATCTGCAGGAATGCATGCGATTGGCCGCGGATCGCGACATGATTGCGGCGCAGTATGTGAACGGATTTCAGCAGGTTCTGGCATGCGGACAGGAGTGGCTTCGAGAAGCAGCAGCGATCAGCGTATCGCAGCCGCAACAGATTTCATGGCTTGCAGTGCGCCTGCTGGCGGAGTACGGGGACAGCCTGATTGCCCGCAAATGTGGCCAGCAGATGTCCAACGTTGTTCGTGAGAAGGCTCAGCAACTGCTCGACAGCGGCTGGCCAATCCAGCACCATGCAGCACTACGATTTGTTGAATTCGACGCGTTTCTGCGCGAAGACGGCAATCGACGTAATCCTGGCACCACGGCCGATCTGATCGCCGCGATTCTGTTCACCGCTCTTCGCGAAGGCCGCATGATTCCGGTCGGCAACTGGTTCAAAAGGAAAACTGATTGATGACAAAACCTTCCCCGGAAACCTGGAGCGTCCGCGTCACAAAGGACACGCTTGTCTTCAGCGCCGCACATTTCATTACGTTCAATCGGAATATCTGCGAACGGATTCACGGGCACAATTGGCGCGTCGAAGCGGAAATTGAAGGGCCGCTGGACGAGAATCACTATGTGTTCGACTTTATTGCACTCCGCGATGGACTTCAGACGCTCGTGCAGGAACTGGATCACCGCGTACTTTTGCCCGAACGGCACCCGATGATTCAGGTTGCCGTTTCCGACGACGATCGCGAAGTCACAGCTCGATTCGAAAACCGCCGCTGGGTCTTTCCCCGCGAGGATTGTATCATCCTGCCTGTTGAAAACACGACGGCGGAACTGATTGCCCGCTGGATCGCGCAGTCGCTCATTGCGAGGCTGAAGCTGAATCACCAACACGGCCTGACGCGGCTTCGAATCAGCGTCGAAGAGAACTTTGGCCAATGGGCCGATTGCTGGTTGCCACTGCCATTCCCGTAACGGCGTTCCCTCGCAGGTGGAATAAAGTCCGTGTTTTGCCCGCGAATCGCGCGGATGGGCGCGAATCTGAATCGCGGGTCGGGATCGTAACGGAACTTCAGTTTTCGCGATCTTTCGCGCCATTCGCTGGCACATCTGTGTTAGAGAGCATCTGAATTCCCGCGAATTCAGCTACGGGAGCGGAAAGGCTTTTTCCACCGCTCGCCTCAAAGTACAACGTTGGAAAGCGACTCCAGCACGACCGCAGGAACATCGCCAGTGAAAGACTCTTCGGCTCCTTCCTGTTCGAGTGCATCCCATTTCCGGAACGAGCCAAAGTCCAGCTTCGTCTTTGATTCCAAATCTCTGACGCGAACCTGAACAGCTTTATACTCGCCGACTTCAAATTCTTCCTGCAGATCCTCAATGAGGTCCGCCTGAGTCAGCACGAATGCTGCCGCCCTGGGTTCTCCATCATCTCCGGCGAACACAACGACTTTCCAGAATTCTTTGGGGATCTTCACACCTCGGTACAGGGCGTCTGTTGTTCTGAAAACAGGACCATTGAAAATGCAAAGCTTACGCTTGTTTTTCTTTCCCTGGGAGGCGACATGTTCTTCGAGTTTTCCCCAGAGCTTTAACCCCGGCGGAGCCTGTTTCAGTATTCCCTGATTGGTGATCGCGTGCTGAGGTGCGCAGTTCGTGAAGTGAAAGGTATCATCATTTGCCAGCTTGGCTTCCTTCTTGGTCGCTCCCCAGCCCGCATCAGCTCGACGCACCAAATGGCCGCGGTCGAGTGGATTTCCGGCATACAGATTCTCGCCTGCCTGGAGGTTCCTTTCGGGCACGATCCGTGGATCATAGAACCACTTGTCGCCGTCTTTGTCTCGCGGGTGCTGAACCTTTGGCAGCGGGTCGTAGTTCACACCAGCAACAAAGGCCAGCTTTCGGGACTTGTTGAATATCAGGCTGTAATGGTGATATCTGATCAGCGTCGTATCATCACCTTCCATCCCGTCGAGACCATAGGCCTTAGACCGGGAGGCGTTGGTGAGCTGCGGAAACGGAACCTCAAACCCCAGGAAGTTTTCATCGTAACCAGGCCGGTTTTCGTAATCCGGATCCCCAGGATCAGGCTCCACTTTTTCCAGCACTCCTTCCCCGGCAGTCCCATTGCCACCGATCGCAACTGTCATCGGGCTGGAAGAGTCAGGGTTGCCGAAACTCAAGGTAATTTGCAGAGGCACCGTCAGCGTAATGGTGCTGGCTCTTTGGGAATTCGTTTCGTCGGGCATTCGAGTTACCTCTCCATCTGTCGTTTCACCGTTGGGTTGGTTAGTTATCGTCGTTGCAGGCTCGAGTTCCGCAGGTGGCTTGGCATCCAAAAACTCTTTGAGCAGTGGTTTGGCAGAGTTACTGACGGTTGCATTGGAAATGAATTCGACAAGTTTTGAAATCCTCACCCCTTCATTGGCGACCCAGTCGAGCCGGGACGGATCGTCGCCATTCCGCCAGATTTTACCGTCAGTATCAAGCAGATCACCTTTCTTATTCCTTCTCGGTACACCGCTGTGATGCAGGGCAATCACTTCCCATTGGTCATTGAAGACCGGGGAACCGGAAGAACCAGGTTCCGTGTCGGCCTCGTAGTGGTAAAACAGATCCTCTCCGTCGAGCGAATCCAGTAATCGATTGGACCGGATAACAACCTGCTTCAATTCTCCCTTCGGGTGTTGAATGATATTGATGGGCTCGCCCGTGACAATCTTGCCTGGACCATTGTGCAGGGGGCACCACGGATAATCTGCCAGTGGTCGCCCATTGGCATCCGGCGATACAGCGACCAATGCAAAGTCCAGCTTCTTATCATTCAGGAAAAAGGCCGTTGGATCCAGTTTAAATGCATGGATGGCGGCTGTACGGCCGTGGCGATCCCGCTGGAAGTCGAATTCTACAGAGCTTTGGGCCGCAACTGCTTCCGACGGCAAGACATGATGGTTGGTCATCAGCAGTCGCGGGGACACCATGAAACCGGTTCCATAACTGAGACGTCCTGCCCCCAGCTTGCTGACAATTCGCCCCACCGACTTGCTGACGAAGACGGCCATCTCCAGGAACTCGACAAACTGAAAGTCTCGAGTTTTTCCGATGATACGTTCCAGCAGAGTATCGCTGACTGACTCGGTTGTGATCACACCGCGGACGGCTTCACCGCTCAGCGATTCCTTGAATTCTCTTGCAATTCCAGCCGCGATGTTGGGGGCGTTCTCCTGAAGCTTGCCGAGTAAACGATTCGCTCTTGCAGCACATCGTTCTGCGGTGTCCACTTCGGAAAATCGCTTTTCTGCAGCCGCATCCGCAAACTTTTCGTGATGCTCCTCACGTTTTGCCCAGCGATTGGCTGCCGCGACAGCAACGTTCAGGTCAAAAGCGAACTCAATTTGGGATTCGGACACTCTGACACCTCAAGACGCAAACTACGCAGGGATGGGCGATTGTCAGCCCCGCCTCAATGGCGATCCACATTGTTGTCTGCGGCCAATACTCACGTCAAGTCAATAAGGACT
>JANOUN010000863.1:0-2413 GCA_031416875.1 Planctomycetota bacterium
CCGAGTTGTAGAGAGAGCCGCAAGGCGCTAGCCGCGGGTTGGGCATTCGGTCAGCACCGGCGGCTAGCGCCTTGCCGCTCACAACACCTCAAATCTGACCGCGCGGAGTATAAAGAGTTTTGTGCCTCGTCCGACTTATGGCGGTTGCATGCTTTTTGGCCAGGACTCGGACATGAATGTCCAGGGTACGGGAAACGCAGGAATTGCAGCCCTGCGCCTTTCATGTCGTATTAAAAATCCGATCGCCTGCGTCACCGAGACCGGGGACGATGAATTTGCGTACGTTGAGGCAGCGATCGATCGCGCACGTATACACCGTGACGTCGGTGAATTCCTGCTGAACGCGGGCGATTCCTTCCGGGGCGGAGATAATGGAAAGCATGACGATCTTCGGCACGCCCCAGCGCTTCAATGTCTGAATCGCCATGCAGGCTGAGCCGCCGGTGGCGAGCATCGGATCTAGCACGAATGCGATGTGCGGCGGATTGCTCGTCGGCAGCTTGTCGTAATAATGCACAGGCTGAGCCGTCTCTTCATCACGGTAAAGTCCCAGATGCCATACTTCCAGTTGCGGAATCAGCTCCTCCAGCGGCTCGACCATTCCCAGCCCTGCACGCAGTATAGGGACGGCGGCAAATCGACCTGAGAGTTCACGGCACGTTGTCGTCTCATTTGGTGTCTCGACCGCGATGGGCTGCAATGCCACATGCTTTGTGGCTTCGGCAGCCAGCAGAGTTGCGAGGACTCGAACATGCTGCCGGAATTCCGACGGGGGAGTCTGCTTGGCGCGCAAACGGCTCAGATGATGCTGCACGAGGGAATGCTGAAGTTCGATAATGCCTGCGGGCTCACACGCCATCGAAAAAACTCCTGTGATAGCCGACGCTTGAGTGCAGTGCAAACGCCGCGCAACCTTGAGATTTATGGCTCTGTCGCGGCATACGGCATTGCGACAACCGCCAAAGACTGACACCATGCGTGGACTTTACGAGTCACATTTTTGTGCTTTTCTCATGTAGTGATCTTCATGTCCGCTGCCTTCCAACAGTGTATCCATCCCGACTGCGCTGCCACTTATGATGTCGGACAGATTTTAACGGCCTGTCCGAAATGCGGCAGTCTGCTGGACGTCAATTACGACTGGAACGCAATTCCTGTCCCGAAGTCGCTGTCCGGTTTTGAACGACGCTGGACGACTCGTCTGAATCCGATCGACTTCAGTGGTGTCTGGCGTTTTCGTGAATTGCTGCGATTTGCGTCAGACGAACAGATCGTCACGATCGGTGAAGGCCAGACCATTCTGCAAAAGAATGACCGCCTTGGCGCGACACTGAAAATGAACAACGAATGTCTGTACCTGCAGTATGAAGGGCTGAATCCCTCCGGCAGTTTCAAAGACAACGGCATGACCGCCGCGTCCACGCACGCCAGAATGGTCGGTGCGAAAATGACCGCGTGTGCCTCGACGGGCAATACCAGTGCGTCGCTGGCGATCTACGCAGGAGTCACGGGACACTTTCAATGCATCGTGTTTGTCGGCAGCGGTAAGATCGCGTTTGGGAAGCTGTCGCAGGCACTGGACTACGGAGCGAAAACCATCCAGATTCGCGGCGACTTTGATGATGCATTGGCGCGTGTGCGTGACATCTGTGCGAAACATCCGATTTACCTGTGCAACAGTGTGAATCCGTTTCGCCTGGAAGGCCAGAAGTCGATCATGTATCGCGTTCTGGAGGGGCTGGGATGGCAGGTGCCGGACTGGATTGTCGTCCCGGGCGGAAATCTTGGCAACAGCAGCGCGTTCGGCAAGGCGTTTATGGAATTGAAACACCTGGGACTGATTGATCGCGTGCCTCGGCTGGCGATCATCAACGCCGCAGGTGCCGGAACGCTGGAGGAATTTGTCAACGAAGGCGGTCTGACATGGAACGAAGGTCGTCCGAATGCCGCACAGATTAACGCGCGCTATCTGAAAATGGATCAGCAGAACGAACGCGCTTCAACGCTCGCCAGTGCGATCGAAATCAATCGTCCGGTGAATCTGGAAAAAGCGCTGCGCTCCCTGGCATTCTGTAATGGCATCGTGCGTGAAGTCTCTGATCAGGAAATCAGCGACTGTCGTGCGAGAATTGCGGCGACAGGATTCGGATGCGAACCTGCCAGCGGAGCGACGATCGCCGGCGTTCAGAGACTGCGGGACGAAGGTGTGATCGCGGCTTCTGATCGAGTCGTCTGTATCCTCACCGGACATCAGCTGAAAGACCCCGATTTGACGATGGCGTATCATTCCAACGATCCGCAGCTGATCGCAAAGAAATTGACTCCAGCCGGGGTCACCAAAATGCCATTTGCGAATCCACCAGTCGTGGTCGATAATGAAGAATCCGCGATCCTTGCGGCGCTGGGAATCACG
>JANOUN010000864.1:0-2485 GCA_031416875.1 Planctomycetota bacterium
TGATCGTGACTTTCCTGATCGTGTTCATCGTTCCAAAGTTTAAGGAAATCTTCATCGGATTCGGAGTGGAACTGCCTCCATCGACAATTGCCGTGATCGAATTCAGTGACTTTGCGTTCTCGTACTGGTTCTTATTCATTGTGCCTGTGACGGCCACGGTGTTCGTTTTTTTCTGGTTGGTGTATTCCTCGCTGTGGAAAAAACTGACTCACGGTTATCCCCGATTTGCAGGACTCTGGCCGCGTTACTGGTTACCGGGAGTTCTGCGAACACTCAGCCTGTCTGCTGCGAGCGGACAACCGCTGGGGCGAGCGCTCGACTGCATCATGCAGGACCTTCCACCGGGACGTTCTGCCAAAGTCGTGAGTGCATTGCGGCATCGGGTGCATGGTGGCGAAGATGCGATTGGGGCGATGCAGTCTGTGGGGCTGCTGCGAGCCTGCGAAGCGGCATTCCTGCATTCGTCGTTGAAATCGCATCATCTGGACTGGGGCCTTCGGCACCTTGCCGATTCCGTTGAACGGCGTCGCAGAAATCTGTTTCGCCGTCTGTCACAATTCATCGGGCCGGGGGTTGTTTTGATTGTGGGAGCAATTGTGATGTTTTTGGCAAGAGGTTTCTTTGAACCCCTGATAACGCTTCTGGATGATCTGAGCCGCGAAGGCAGATACTAATCCGTGTCAGTGATAAGGCCATGGCTTAATCATGAAACAATTTCAACAGTCAAAATCAACCCTCAATCGACGGGGCTCACTGCTCACTGAAGGGATCATTGCGTGTATCATTCTGGGCGTCGCCATCAGCATGCTGGTGCCGACCCTGGCGGCAGTCGGTCGGCAGAGACAGGCGATGCGGTTCGATACGCTGGCAATGATTGAACTCAACAACATCGCGGCGGCCATCAGCCAACCGGATATACAGTCCACCGCCATCAAGGTTTCCAAATGGTTTTCGGACCGATATTCCGAGGCAAGTCTGGCAGTAGAACCTCTTCCGGATCCAGACGACGCAACGAACAATATTCTGCAAGGATTGCGGCTGACGATTCGGCGGCCACAGGAGGAATCAATCCCTGATCAAAAAGTTTCGGTCGTTGTGTGGCGCGACTCGGGAGAAGCAAAGCCATGAAACGCAGTCTTCCGCAGTGCGCTCGAAGAATCTCCCGTCGTCGGGGTGCGATGTTCCACTATTACCTTGCCTATATCACGCTGGTGTCGTCGGTCCTCCTGATGACCGGAACCTGCCTGCATACGATTTTGCAAAGTGAGCAGACAGACCGGCGTGTGTCACTGTTTCTGCACTCATTGCTGCGGTGCGAACGAATGCTTCGCGCGGATGCGAACACCGCACAGCTGACGGTCGATTCCAATTCCGTTCTGAGAATCGCCCGGGACGATGGCGCGCAGGTCCAGTGGGTCGCTGATCGTGGCATTCTGACGCGGCAGGAGACGCAGGGCAGTGACACACTCAATTCTGACCGCTTTGTGTTTCCGGCAGGTTCAAAAATTGAAATTGCAAATCGTGACGACGGTGCGACGGTCGTGAGGTTTTTCGAACCGTCTGTTTTCGTCCGATACAGCGAAGTGGGCAGTGGGGGTCTGAATCGAAACAAACCGCTCGATGAAGCCTCCCCGGCAACTCCGGCGGCAGCAGCCGTGCAACCGGTAACGGAGATTGTTTTGCAGTAGCAGGAGTATCTGGCGATGTGGTGTTGGAACATGAAATGGCATTTGCCACAGGGTTTTGGATGCGGAGAGTGCGTTGACATCAATGCGAGTCGCGGAGCGACGTCGCCTACGTAGCTCAGTCGCTCCGCCGACTGAGATTCTGTGGACGAAAAATTGTGCCGTTCTCAACTCCGGATTATGGACACAGCGAGTGAAGAAATTCACAGTGCAACTGCGAAGTACAAACATGAAACTCGAAGCCTCTTCCATCAATTTAACCCCTCCGATTCACGTCGCGACCGCGCGACGCGGGGCGGCGAGTATCGTGGCGATTGCAGTGCTGGTTATCCTTGCCGGGATCATGGCGCAGCAGGTACGGCGAGTCTTAATGGAACGGCGGCAGATGCGGAACGAAGTGGCGTATCTGCAGACCGAAAAGCTGGCCGAGGCGGGAATCATGCTCGCTCAGAAATCGAAATCCAAAGATCCTGCATGGATGGGACTCACCTGGAATCTGCCTCCCGGCTCAATTCATCAGACAAATTCCGCTGAGGTCGTGATCACAGTGAACGGAGATTCGTGTTCCGTCATCGCTCGATACCCGGTCAACGCGGAGATTCCTTTTCAGGTTACTCGGACAAGAAAGTTGGCACCATGAAGACAACAGGAACACACCGATGGCTAGCGCCATTCCGCTCACTCTTTGCGACTGCATCAACACGCCGGAATCGCCGCCCTGGTTTCACGTTGATTGAGCTGCTTGTCGTGATCGCGATTATCGCAATTCTGATTGCATTGCTGCTGCCAGCGGTGCAGCA
>JANOUN010000865.1:0-1700 GCA_031416875.1 Planctomycetota bacterium
TCCTTCCATTCACGGCAGCAGACCCATTCCGTCCTCAGACGCGAAGACTCTTGTTTGCAGAAGCGACCGAAGGCCGTGGAGTCCAGGGTCAACTGCCGCTCAGTGTGAATCATATTCTCGACGTCAATCGATCAGTCCAGACACCACTTGAAGGAACTCCGGAATTCGTGAACTACATGAGGCGGACGGGGCTGCGTTTTCGCCCGCTTTCAGAGCATCCACTGGGTTCCGAGTCGGATGGCAGTGGCGGTCAACTCAATGCCACTCTCACGACCGTTCCGACTGTGGTCGTTGGATCTCCACTGCCCGTGTTCCCGCCGCAGACAGCCGGGGATCGTGAGTTCTGGGCTCGCCGTGATCGGCAACTGCTGGCACGAGATATCTACGTGTTACTCTACACGATCGGCGGAGCACAATGGGACGGCACGAGTGCCATCATCGATTACACGGCTGACAACAGTGTCCGCGGCCTGTACTCCGAAGACAAGCTGAGGCAGATGGCGCAGTTTGCGGTCAACCTTGTCGATGCAATGGACACTGACAATGTGATTACGAAGTTCGAGTTCGACAAGAACCTGGGCAATGGCTGGAACCTTGATGATGATGCGTTCACATTTTCCGCGACCAGTGATCCGGCATCAGCCGATGCGACGACATTGACCACAGCAGTGTTGACGAAAGAAGGTATGTATCCTGATGATGCCAGCAATCGAGGAGTTGTTTATGGCGTCGAAGCGCAGCCGCTGACAATCAGAGAGGTGCTTGCAGTGCGTTCAAAAAACCTGACGGGTGATCATGCTGCGACTCACTTTGACGATTCCCATGGGAGCATGACTTCTGAGGAAAATGACTTCCTGTACTTCGAACTGCAGAATGTGCTTCCCACGCCTGTCAACCTGGGTTCAGGGCTTGCAAGCGGAGAGACAGTAGACAAGACCGTGTGGCGAGTGGTTCGCAGAGATCGGACTGCCGCAACAGATGCCATTCAGTCTGTTCACGAAGGCGCATCAATCACGCCACCGGCGACATTTCTCGCATTTGGCACCGACACCCTGGGACGCAATCAAATCGATGGCGGTGGACGATTCACCGTGTCCGGGACAAACGCTGTGGGCCGATCCGGATTCCCATTGACAAGCTGTGATCTGTTCGTGGACGCTGGTGCATACGATGGAACTTTGAATGCATACACTGGTAACTTTGACAGCAATTACGAACTCATCGCACCGAACAGTACGACGGGCACGTTACCGACCGTCGGAACTCCGACGACAGATGCCAGTTATGACCCGCGTTGCGACCTGGACATGATTGCTCACGCAACAACGAATGCTTTCTATCAAGGTTCCACTCCATTTCTCAGTGGCGTTGTTCCGTACACCGGACACAACGGCGCAGGTCCGCTTGGCGGGACAATGCAGACACTTGAAGGACAATTTGGTGCCAGCGCGGAATCAGGCCAGGCTGCGGCTCCGACGACGCCAGGATTTGACCTGGTCCTGGAGCGACGCCTGAATCCTGATCTGCCTTCGATCACAAATGAGGTTTTCAATCCGTGGATCGAAATCGACCGGGTTCGAGTCACGATGCTTGACCTGAACATCGATACGACAGATACGGCCGCTGAAGTTCGTGCGGATTCCGGCGGAGATCGGCTCAAGCATTTGAGAAGTTTCGAACGCAGCGAGCCGCTTGTGGAC
>JANOUN010000866.1:0-2432 GCA_031416875.1 Planctomycetota bacterium
TTTCTGCCTCGCTGGCGCTTCGGGTTGGTATTAAATCAACAGCCCGCTAGCACCCGGTTTTCCACGTAATTCTTAGTAAATCGGACGCTAGCGGTCTGTAGATTAAGTGGTTTTTTGGGCTCATGGTCATACTACCCCTAAGCTCCAGCGAGGAATTCAGCGTGTCTGCCTCGCTGGCGCTTCGGGTTGGTATTAAATCAACAGCCCGCTAGCGCGTACCGGCTGATAGAAGAAATCGAGTGCCATTGGGCGTGAGCCCTCAAGTATCTCGTTTTTGTACCGGCAAGCTGAGTCGGAATGCGTTCCGGGAGACCCTATATTCACTGGTTTATTCTTCTTTTTTGATGCCTGCAAGTCACTGTTTTTTACTGGTCACAAACGCTACGGCACCGGTAGCCATCAAGTCAGCATTTGATTCATCGGAAATCGTAACGACGGTTTTTCCCGCTTTGAGCAGTTGCACGACAAGGAACTTCGTTTGCCCGACCGGCGAGGCGTGCGGGACAAAGACGCTATCAGACATTGCCGCCACAAATTCATTTCTGGTTTGAGCATGTTCTGCGGTTGTGCGGCGGACATTGCTTGCAAATGGTGACAACAACAGCAGTCGCCCTGAGTCCAGTGGACTTCGCCAGGCAATCGGCAGGCGTTCCAGGGTCGGGTGTTTCGCGGGGCTAACCACCACCGGCTAACCACCACGGGCTGATCACCCCGAAGCAGGAAATCCAGGCATTCCCTTTCCATTGGTGAATGACACCCGCCAGCGACAACAGTCCCGGCGTTTCGCAGTTCTCGAATGGCGTCGAACGTCCGGATAATGACGCTGCCGGGGCACTGGATGGAACAGATCAGTCCCAGCCACGACCGGTTCAGGATATCACGATTGCCGATCCCGTAAATCTGCTCCCATTGTTGTGCCAGCCGCCGATCGGATAGCGTCGTGGGATAGTCTGGGTCCGCGGAGCTAATAGTCCATCGCAAATCGTCACCGCTTTGTGCGCGGCGCTTGGGAGCACTGGATTCCGTACGAATCCGTCTCTTCTTATCCGTCATCACCAGACCTCCCCGCGTCGCGATCTTGCCGAAGGAAGACGAGCAGTTGCTCAGTGGGGATGTCGAAAGTCTCCAGCACACGCCGCAGCACGTCGCGAATGCCGTTGGCAGACAGATTGCTTTCTGCGCAAACTCCGCTTCGAATCTCCATCGACTTGCGCAACCTGGCGGGATCCTGTGTGAACGTGATGTTCCCGCGATTCGATGTGAAGTCAGGATGACCACACAGTGTGCCGAATCGCTCAGGGTCATCATCGTACAACTCTCGAAGGACAAGTTCGTACATGCGTTGCCAGGTTGTGATGCCTGTTGTGGCGCGGGACCTGAAGATGAAACCATGTGGACGCTTGAAGGTGAAATCTTCGAGCAGTTTGTGAGGTACTTCGCGATTCAACTCCGCGATGATTCGATCATTTTCCTGTCGATCGACTCCTCCTGATTGCTCAGACTCTTCAAGGCGGACACGTGTGTACTGCTGAACCAGTTCTGAAAGTTCGGAGGCGACCACATCGAAAGCTGCCGCTTTTGAGTTGAATGCTCGCTTAAACTCGACACCGGCCTCCAATGCATCGGGATCGTTGTGGTCAATCGAGAGCCAGATGTCATCGGACAGTGCCAGCAAGTTTTCGCGAACCGCTTCCAGATCGTGCAGGATCTCGCGGGTACGATCCATAGTTGCGGGATTGGTTGGATTCACAAAGTTGACTCCTCGATTTCAATATTCGCTGAGTCAGCAATTGCAGGTGCCGGACGTTCCCCGAACCCCATGCCCGCGACTCGTCTTTCAAGTTTTTCTTCTGCCTTCACCTGGATCTGTCGTACACGCTCTCGTGTGATTCCCAGATGGTCAGCGACTTCCTGCAAGGTGTGTTCTCGCTCGCCAATGCCATATCGAAGACGCAGAATTTCAGCCTGCCGCTCCGGCAGGAACTTCAGACATTCCTGAAGTCCGTCACACAACTCATCGGATGCAGCATCTTCGAAAGCCGAAAAATCGTGGGTGACGTCCAGTCGATCAGTCTGTTCTTTTTCCAGTTCGGCAAGAAAGTCAACATGACAGGCCGTCCAGAATGACGACCACTCAGGCTCATGAGATCAAACTTCCTTCATTCCCAGTTGACGTTTCACGTCGGACAATGGAAGGGAGCGTTTTTTGCCTTCAGAGCGTTTCGCTTTGCGAAGTTCCAGCAGGTCTTCGGCATCAGCCAATCGCGATTGCACCGCCAGGAACTCTTCCCACGGCAGAACGGCAAACAACTTTTTACCATCCTTGACCAGGATTTCGGGATGCAGCTTCAGCATGAATTTCTCCAACTATTGATAGGCGATGTGCGGTTCACGCAGTCACCGCAACCGCCTGCATTATTCAGATCGTTTGC
>JANOUN010000867.1:0-4591 GCA_031416875.1 Planctomycetota bacterium
CAGCGCGAGCGTGGTGGCTTGCGTGATCAGGTGACCCGGGGCCGTGGCGTTGTTGATGCTGCCGCTGTTGGGGGCGCGCCACGACGCTCCGGAAATTGATCCGGACGAATCCGAATGGATGACGGCTCGCGCTGAACAGACGGCTGAGGATATCGAAGAACGAACAGCCCGCACGGTCAGTTTTCGCACCACAGATCCCGTCCATGAACAAGGCCGTCCGCCCGCGGAATGGTCGCAACCACTCACCGCACGTCCGGGAGGAACCGGTTCAGCACAAGACCCGACTCAGCCGGTAACGGCCCGACAGGCTCCTGTGCGTCCTGCCTCATTCGGTGGTCATTCATTTGGAAACTGACCGTCGCGGTCTGGCGTTGCGACTCATGTAGCTCAGTCGCTCCGCGACTGAGATTCCGGTCAATCCACCTGGCCAGCCAGTCAATGTCACTTTGCCGTTCGACTCATTGAGTCCACTGCGTCCCGTCTCGACTCAGAGACCCAAGCTCCTATGTCCGACTCCACGCTCATCACAGATCGCCTTCAGAATCCGGCCTCCTTCCGCGCAACAGCGTCGAAGAGAATTGCGCGAGCGACATCATCACAACTGATTCCTCACATTCGGGCTCTGTCAGAATCACTGCAATCGGCGTCTGACGGACAACTGCGGAACGAAGTGAGTCTGGTGCGCCGCGAAATGGCTCGCGGACAATCGACAGCCGAAC
Source organism: Planctomycetota bacterium (assembly GCA_031416875.1). Lineage (GTDB taxonomy): Bacteria > Planctomycetota > Planctomycetia > Planctomycetales > Planctomycetaceae > SXXK01. The sequence goes on from JANOUN010000867.1 coordinate 720, forward strand.
CGCATTTGCTGATCGCCGGATTGGCGCTGGCCACTGAAGCGCTGCGGCGCACGTTAGACGTCACGCTCTATGACGTGCAGTTACTGGCCGCGCTTGCGATGTCACGACGCTGTATCGCTCAGATGCAGACAGGTGAAGGGAAGACGTTCGTGGCACTGGCCGCTGCGCTGCACTTGTCACTCACGGGTCGCGGTGTGCATGTCATCACGCCGAACGCTTACCTCGCGCAACGAGACCACGAACTGGCCGCAAAGGTGGCCGTTCCCCTCGGGATTTCTGTATCGCTGTTGCCAGAACGCGTGGATGCGGCAAAAAAGACTCCGGCCTATGACGCAGATGTGACGTACGGAACCGGCCATGAATTCGGCTTCGATTATCTCCGCGATCAATTGACCCTGCGCGAAAACTCACGGCAGCGATTGGGCGAACGTCTGTTGAACAGTCTGAGACAGGAATCCACATCGCGTCGCACGACAATGCAGCGCGGGTTGGCGTATGCGGTGGTCGATGAAGCAGACAGCGTGTTGATCGACGATGCTGGTTCTCCGCTGGTCCTCAGTTTCGGATCCAACGATCGCGCACCGGACGCGGATGCACATTTGACCGCGAAAGCCCTCACGGATGTTCTGCAGCAGAATGTGGAATTTGTCGTGGAACCGTCAAGTGGTCGAGTTGCTTTGACGGAAGCCGGTGTGCAACGCTGTCATGCGGATGATGTGGCCATCCCGGTCCTGCAGCTGATGAGGCCATGGACCGAATACGTGCAACAGGCACTGCGCGCCCGATTCCTGTTTCGACGCGGCGTGCATTACGTCATTCAAAAAGAGGAAGTGCGGATCGTCGATGAAACCACCGGCCGCATCTTCGAAGATCGCTCGTGGCAGGACGGTCTGCATCAGGCGATTGAGGCGTCGCAGGACTTGCCGATCACGGCCGAAAAACATGCCGTCGCTCAGGTCACCCGACAGAGGTTCTTCAGACTCTATGAAAACCTTTCCGGCATGACGGGAACGGCAATCGGCTGCGAACGGGAACTGAGCGACGTCTACAATCTGAAGGTCGAAGAAATCCCGCTGCGCGTGCCGTCGCAGCGCGTGGTGCTGCCGACGCGATTCTTCGTGAACAACACCGCGAAGTATCACGCAATCACTTCAGATGTCGTGCTGGTCCAGCAACTTGGTCGCGCCGTCCTGGTCGGGACGCGATCAATCTCTGACAGTGAAACGCTGGCGGCAAAGCTGGCTTCACACAACATCGAATGTCAACTGCTGAATGGCCTGCAGGACGCGGCTGAGGCGGATATCATCAGCCGTGCCGGACATCCGCGAAGCGTCACCATCGCGACGAATCTGGCGGGACGCGGAACCGATATTCATTTGCACCCGGAAGTGCGTGCGAATGGCGGTCTGCACGTGATTGTCGCTGAGTGCCAGACGTCGTCCCGCATGGATCGCCAGTTGCTTGGACGTGGTGCCCGCCAGGGAGATCCCGGTTCGGCTCAGGTGTACGCATCTGCGGAAGACAGCCTGATCGCACTGCACGGCCCGTGGCTGGTGGACGCGTTGCAGCGTGAAGCGGACGCGAGTGGTGAAGTCGATGCAGATTTTTCGTCGCAATTGAAGCGTATCCAGGCGTCGGCAGAGCGCCAACAGTACGCCTCCCGCATCAACATGCTCCGCCGCGACATCGCCCGCGATTCGCTGTTGCGAAGCGTGAAATAAAGTCGATTCATTCCACAGGAGAACGATTTTCGAGCAAAGCTCGAATTCCCGGAGACCGACGTCGAATCCACTTTGCCAGGCAGTATTGTGGCGGACTGTATCTGGTCCAGGATCTCCGCTTCGGTTAACGGCGAGCCGCAGGCGAAACGCGGCAACGACGCCTGCGGCTTGCCGTTTAACGATTGAGCCGACAGTCCCTGAGCCCACAAGGTGGCCCGTGCGACAAACAGTCCCACTCGCCAACTTTATCCGCTCACGTTCACAAAGCCGCGTCGAGCACAGTTCGCGGTTTCCCAAACATCACGTAGTCCCCTGAAAGCTCATTACGGCGGAGCGTGACGGCTACCTTGCTCGCTCAAGCACAGCCTCATAAATCGCTTTGGCCTTGCGATATTCTTCCAGTGATTCATCCGGCAGGATTCCGGTATTGCGCACGATCTCCTCATCCATGCGTTTGACGAAAAACTCAGCATCGCGGCGGCGTGGTATGAGCGGCGCGTTTGGAACATCGACGAAGACCGGATTCGTGTGAGCAAAGCTGACTTTGGCGTCCGGCAGTTTTTCAAAACATCGCAACGCGAGCCATCCGGAATCGTGCAGGGTTTCACTGACGTTGATGACATACTTCCACGCTCCTTCAGGCGTGCGTTCAGGATCGATGGTCAGGCTCTGAGCGATTTCGCCATTACGAATAACATCAATGCTCCGCAACGGGTTTGCACTGAGGATCGAACCACGGACTACGATCGTGTTCTCGGCGGAAGCATGTGACCACGTGGTGCCGGGAAGCTGCTGATTGAAGCGAACATCGATCAGCGGCCCGGTGGTCACAAAGCTGTGGCCAAGGTTGAGATGATCCATCCATTTCTCGTACGAGAACTCTTCGCCGGTATGTACATAGACGCGACCGTGACCCAACGGAACCGGATGCACGCCTGCGCCCGTGCCGCCCGTGACGCGCATGCGAAAACCGCAGTTCAGCAAGGCGTAATACGTCTGCATGGCGAACTCCGTCCAGCCGAGATCTGTGAAACCGGCTTCATTGCGTTCCACTTCCGGCCAGTCTGGAGCGTTTTCGATTGTCCACTGCGGAAAGCCGAATTGAGTTCTCCAGTTATGGTTATTGCTGAGTTCAAACAGGTCCACGTTCATGACCGGGACGATCATCATCGACCACGCCCACGAATGCTTGTCCAGATCGAGGATCGCACCCTGACGCCGCGCTTCTTCGGCGACCGGAAGCGCCGGCGGCGCTGGAAGATTCAGCGGAGTCTTGTGATTGAGCACAAAGACAGCTCCCTGAGTATGCCGTTTGCCATCCACCGAGAAGATTTCGTATTCCGTATTGATCGGATAGATGACGTGCGTCGCGTCAACATTGATGCATTTGGCCTCCATGACCGGGCCTGACGCCGATGGAATCTCTTTGCTGTCACGCACCCAGTAGTTCAGAGGCAGCGCGACGTTCAGGTCTTCGGCCATGACCAGGTTCGGCAGGTCGGCCATACTGCGATGCACATGCGTATCACCGGAGTACCAGCCTTGCTTTGGCATATTAGCGAACCGCTTCAGCGTAAGTTCAAATTCCGACTCCTCTGAACCAACAGTGATCTCCGTCTCGGCAGGCATGGATTCCTTGCCGTGTTCCGCGCGAATCCGATATTTGCCCGGCTCAAGCAGCAGCTGGAACTTTACGGCAGACAGCGTGGTGTGCATTTCGACAGACGGGGTCGCGCCGATCTGTTTGCGATACTCGACTGCGGGACTGGCAGCATCCGCTGACTTTGCGAAGTGCCATGTGAGTGTATCGGTATTCTGCACATACAAACGGCACGGCAGCGCTTTGCCTGACTTTGCGTCAACGACGATACCGGTCACTTCCGTGCCTCGGGCCGATGTCTGAAAGATGCAAAACGCAGCGAGCGTGAGTGTCGCGAATCGAACCATGACAGCGACGGAGTGTTCCGATAATATTTTCGTCACAAGAAATTCCGCCTATTCCAATGAAAGCTCATGAACAACCAGATCCTGAACATCAGCGGCCTCGCGTGCCCGCTTCAGAAACTGCTGCAGAGCACGCTCGTACGCTTCCCTTGCGGCGGGGCGTTCTGATTCTGCAATGAACCGATTTCGGTTCTTCCACAGCAGCCG
>JANOUN010000868.1:0-2496 GCA_031416875.1 Planctomycetota bacterium
GTCGCTCCGCCGACTGAGACTCAATGGATACATCGTAGGCATACTATCACACGAGGCTTGAGGCTGCGACGAGATGGCGTTGTTTTCGCACTGTCGAAGACAGGAATGCGAGTCGGCGGAGCGACATCGCCTACGTAGCTCAGTCGCTCCGCCGACTGAGACTCAATGGATACATCGTAGGGATACTATCACAGGACGCTTGAGGCTGCGACGGGATGTCGTTTTTTTCGCATGGGCGTGAACAGGAATGCGAGTCGGCGGAGCGACGTCGCCTACGTTTTACAACGATCCAGAGCTAATTGCTTCACAGCCCGCAGATCCAGTTTCCCGGTGCCCAGCATGGGAATTTTATCGACGACGATAAATCCATCGGCTGACGGAATGAACAGGTTGGGCAAACCAGCGGCTTGAAGTCGGTCCGTGATTTCCCGCACGGATTTTTTCATGGGCTTGTGCAGCACAATCAGTCGCTCCCCCTTTTTGGGGTCCGGCACTGCAGTCACAGCGCACAAAACTTCGAGTTCGTCGCTCTGATCTTCTTCCAGAATCTTTGCGATTTCCTGTTCGATCAGGATATGCGGCACCATCTCACCGCCGATCTTTGAGAAGCGACTCATCCGACCTGTAATATGGATGAAACCGTCTTCGTCGATCAGTGCCATGTCGCCGCTGTTGTACCAGCCGTCCCTGATCAGCTCCGCAGTTTTCTCAGGCTGATTCAGATATCCCAGCATGATATTCGGGCCTTTGATTTTGAGCAGCCCTTCCTGATTCGCTCCGAGCATCGCGCCGGTATCCAGATCGAATACGGCAGCCGCACAGCCGGGAATGACACGGCCCACGGTCCCGGGCTTTGTGCCGATAGAAAGCTTTGCTTCTGGCCCCATGCGTGATTCGGGGATATTGAACGACGCCGCCGGTGACATTTCCGTCGTACCATAACCTTCCGTCGGTTCGAACCCGAATTTTTCCCTGAACGCAACCCTCAGATCATCAGGCAGCTTTTCTGCACCAACAATCACCAGATTCAGCGACTTCATTTCTTCGACGGTACAACGTTTCAGATAGGACCGCAGAAATGTAGGCGTCGCCGCAAGGATCGTACATTTGTATTTCTCGATCAGGGAACCTACTGTCCTGGCATCCAATGGATTGAAATGGAACACAGCCGACGGGTCGGCGCTCAGCGGCAGCCACATGGTGACGGTGAAACCAAACGAGTGAAAGAAAGGAAGCACTCCCAGAAGTCGGTCGCTCGACGTCAACCGCATCAGCTCGGTGACGGCATCCACATTCGATGCGATGTTGTGCTGCGACAGCACGACGCCCTTGGGCTCACCGGTGGAACCCGATGTGAAGATCACGGTGAACGGATCGTCCGCTTTGATGCGATCCAGTCCCAGCCGTCGCAACAGCATTCCGACCGGCATCAGCTTGGCCAGTGCGAACGCTTTGGCTTTGTCTGTTCCTGTGATCTGCGGCTTGAGATCTTCCAGATACACAAATTCCGCATCCAGTTTCATCGGCCGCTTTTCCATAAATGCCCGGCTGGTGAGAATCTGCTTAATCCCGGCCTGGCGGATACAAAAATTGGCGACATCGTCAGTGAGCGTATAGTTCAGATTCACGGTGACTTTTCCAGCCAGCGTCAGCGCGGTGTTAGCCAGAACGCCACCCACCGAAGGCGGCAGCAGCAGCCCCACAAACTGAACATGGGGTTTCAGGATTTTCTTTGTGAGCAGCGCATGAAACGCCAGTGAACTGATCAGGAGCCTGCCACCGGTCAGTTCCGTGCCAGCCGAATCGGCAACCTTGGTGCGATTCCATGCGAGGCGACACTGCCGGATTAATCGTCGAGCGGGGATCATGCTGCGTTCCTTCCTGAGAAGCACGGACTGAGTATTCAACTGCAGTACAGCATTACGAACAATATCCACATTGTCCACGTGCTGCAGCGGCTGACCGAAAGAAATTGAGACCGGATATGGCCAGTATTTTGGTTTCTTCCAGATGAACCGACCGCGTTCGTAACTGAAGATACTGCCCCATAATTCGTCCAGACAGACAGGTACGACCGGAGCATCGGTGTCTTTCACAATCCTCAGCATCCCTCGTTCGAATTTCTGCAGCTGCCCGGTTCGACTGATCTGGCCTTCTGCGAAGATGCAGACCAGTTGACCGCTCAACAACGCATCGCGCGCGGTGTTCAGTGACTTAACCAGTGCTCGTGGTCCGTCGCCGGCGCGAATGGGAATGATGCCAAAGAGATTTGATATCCATCTCGCAAATCGACCCTGCACATAGTCTGAGTATGCGACCATCCGAATGGGGCGCGAGCTGGCCAGCAGAATCAGAACACCATCGATCCAGGTCACATGATTGGCGACCAGCAGTGCCGGACCGCTTTCGGGAATATTTTCAATGCCGTACGTACGAACTCGATAGACAAATCGACTCAGGAGCCATACAAAAAAACGAATCGTCGCCTGGGGCAAA
>JANOUN010000869.1:0-8210 GCA_031416875.1 Planctomycetota bacterium
CGCCAATTCTCTCACTCATAACCGCGCGGAGTACAACTCGGACAAGAATGTCCAAAGTACTGAAATCGCTGCGTTGCGCCGCGACCCCTAATTCTGCAGCGGCACGGCCAGTTGCAGTTCATCGAGACCCCCGCGATCTTCGAAGGGACGTACGCTGAAGTACCAGTTTGACCAGTCCTTGAGGGCTTTCTCCCGCCACGGTGTCGCCAGCCGAAGTCGTTCTTCGGGAGCCGCGTTCCTGATTTGATCTTCCGTGCCGAGCGACGCAAACGGTGCCAGTGTTTCACCGAATCCCTGTGGTCTTCGCGCAATGAATCTCAATGCCTGAATGGCTTCGATATTGACATCCACGCTGTTGTCGCGAATTCCATCGAGCATCAATGGAACCAGTTTGAAGTCTCCGGTCCGGCCCAAAGCCCAAACGGCCGCACTGCGGACTTTGTCATTGGGGTGTTTCATCAGACTTTTCAACTGATCTTCCTGGCCGACCAGTTTTTCCGGATCATCGATCGACAGCACGCTCTGTACAATCTCGTCCGCGACTTCGACTGGGGATTCATCCAGATTGTCGAAGTCCATATTGGCGATGTCCGCGATCAGCCGATCCAGTTCCGTGGGTTCTTTCTTTTTCTTATCACCAAACGGATTGCCGCGATCAGCGAGCTGTTGTCCGAGGCCATACATCTTTTTCAAAATCTGGTCGGTGGACCTCATGTAGTACAACAAGGCGAAGCAGGTGCCGACCACCGGACCGGTGTGTGTGTTGAAACTCCCGTCTGCCGCCTGAAGCGTCAGCAGCCCGTCACCGTAAACGATGAACCAGTCTTCACCGTTGATCTTTCCCAGATCACCGACGGCGGCGGCTCGTTCCAGACAGTAGTAGTAGTAGAGATTGTGTTCTACCCGACTGACAGGCTGAAAGTTTGCGAGATTCCAGCCAAACGCCCGGTCAACGCGCGCATCCAGTGCCCCTGCGCCGTTCTGTGGTTTATAATCCGGGAAGGCTGAGCCAAACTGAGCGGCGTCCGCCAAGGGATCAATTTTTGTGAGTCCCCCGGGTAACACGTCTTCGTCCTTTTTTTCCGGCTGAGGCGGATTCTGCAGTCCGTGCAGCAGCAGGCGACAAATACCAACTGCCCCACCGCCCGCCATGGTCATGTTGTGTGTGGAGGCACCCATACCTGGTCCCGCTGTTGTTCCGGGACGATATCCCCAGCCGCCATCCGCGTTGCCTCTCTTCATGAGGAAATCTGCTGCTCTGTCAAGCGCAGCCGGAGAGACATTACAACCCCCGCGCTGGCAGGCCCAGAGAGCGAGAACTCCATATTGCGACATGCTCACATCGCCCGGTTGCTGAGGTCCGTCACTCCATGAACCGTCAGCTCGCTGCGCTGACTGAACGTAATTGGCGATCGCCTGCAAATTCGGCAGGTACTGATCCTTAGCATCGAGGTCAACCAGCAGCATCGCATCGACGCCAGATCCGTAGATATGATCGTAGGCAGACATCGGCTGATACTGACTGCCACTGCTTCGCCCCACGGCGGCCGCGATGGCTTCTGCCACAAACGGGTCTTCCTTTGGGACACCGCATTTGATCATCGCGTACGCTGCCAGAATCTCATGCCCAGCGTGCTGCTCTTGTTTTTCCACAGCCGCATGCAGGTACGCGAGCGCTTTATCGACCGCAGCATCGAATCGCGGAACCTTCGTGCTTTGCCGCGGCCCGTCAAAGCCAGCTGCCGGATTGACCATCAGGAGCAGAAAAGCTGCGAAAAGAAGAAGATGTCGCATCGAATCCCCCGGACAGTGCCTGCTTTAAAGAGGCGAAAAGTGACAAATTCGATAGTAGCGTAGGTTCGATTCGGTGTCAAAGCGTGTCTGCCGGTTTATGCTTTCGAGGTCCTAAACAAGCGGCTCGCTGGAAGGTTCGGCAAAATGGTGTCTCAAAACTCTGTCCTCGTCACTGGCGGTGCGGGATTTCTCGGTTCGCACCTGACTCGGAGTCTGCTGAAGGATCCTCGCTTTGAAAGTCTGCAGATCGTCGTCCTGGATGATCTCTCGGGTGGTTTTGCTGAAAATATCCCTGAATCCGGGCAGGTTCGTTTTGTGAAAGGCAGCGTCACGGATCACGAATTCATCGAAGAGTTGTTTCAGGAACACTCATTTCGGTACGTGTTTCATTTGGCAGCGTACGCCGCAGAAGGACTCAGCCATTTTATCCGCCGATTCAATTACATGAACAATCTGATTGGCAGCGTCAATCTGATCAATGCCTCTGTGCGTCATTCTGTGCAGCATTTTGTGTTCACCAGCTCGATCGCCGTTTATGGCAGCGGGCAGGTACCGATGCTGGAATCCACTCAGCCTCTGCCGGAAGATCCTTATGGCATTTCCAAGTTCGCGGTGGAACTCGATCTGAAAGCAGCCCACGATCAATTTGGCCTGAACTTTACGGTCTTTCGACCGCACAACGTTTACGGCGAATATCAAAACATCGGCGACAAATATCGCAATGTTGTCGGCATCTTCATGAATCGCATCATGCAGGGACTGCCGCTCCCGATTTTTGGTGACGGATTGCAGCAGCGAGCGTTCTCCTACGTCGGCGACATCATGCCGCCGATGATCTCTGCGCCCTTTCTGGCGGAAGCCCATGGCGAAGTCTTTAATGTCGGTGCCACGACGCCTGCGACGGTGCTGGATCTTGCGACGTCCGTTTGTCGCGAGTTTCAGGTTGAGCCGAACATCCTGTTTCTTGCGGCTCGCAATGAAGTCAAAGTCGCCTGGGCCGACCATACGAAGTGTGCTCAAGTCTTTGGTCAAAGTCCGGTAACATCACTGGCTGACGGGCTGCATCGTATGGCTGAGTGGGCACGAACTGTTGGCGCACGTTCCAGCGTTCACTTTGATCAAGTTGAAATCACCGACGGCCTGCCCGCCGGATGGGGCCGCACACCCGGCGAATGACTGAGTTTGTCAAAATAAAGTAGGGTGTGTGCAGCGGAGCGCAACACACCACTGCGATTCCGCCGACAACCATGGTGCGTTGCGCTTCACGCACCCTACAGGAATCGCAGAATCACAAACTGGCCAGTCGTGGCTCACCGGGCGAACGACCTGTTCACTACTGGATGCCCAGCATCGCATCACGCAGGAACGGATAATTGGCCTGAATTGAGTATTTCTGCTCGACCGTTTTTCGACCGCGTTGTCCCATCTGCTGGCGGATCTCCGGATGGGTGGTTAACAGTCGCAGAGCTGTCAGCCACTCTTCAGTCGACTGCGCCGCCATGCCATTCTGATTGTTGTCCAGGATCTCGGAGTTCACGCCGACCGCTGCTGCAATCCCCGGAACACCCACCGCCAGATACTGAATCAGCTTGAGTCCGCATTTATAGATATCCCATTCCTGATTTGGGAAGAGGGGCATCAGGCCGATATCGAACTGCCGAAGCTGTGCGACTTCACGTTCCGGTTGCCACGGTTCGTGAATCACTTTGACCCCAGACAAATCAATCTCACTGAGAGCCGAAATGTCCGGGACGACGATTCGGAGTTCAAACATCGTTTCCTGAGCAAGCCTCCGCAGGGCCTCTGCGGCTACGGTGAGATACTTCAGATTGCCGGCCGTTCCCATCCATCCCACGACTGGAGGCGAGTCACTTTCCGGGGAAAGCTGGTTCACCGGTTCATAAGTCCGCGGAGTATAGTCGTCCAGATCCACGCACGTCGGGACATGACAGATCGTCGAATTCAGCGGTCGTACTTTTTCCGCCAGAAATCGATTTCCGCAGACGACCATATCCGCGAGCTTCATCAATTCGGCAAACTTCTCGGGATAGCGGAGGAACACCGCGTCATCCAGATCGATCACAAGTCGATGACAGGATTCCTTGAACCGTTGTTCCATGTGAATTGACGTGTTGTCGAAGATCTCACGGTCAATGAACACGACGTCAAAGCGCTGCAGCTTTGTCCGCAGCCAGTGCCACCAGCGAACGCTGCGTTTCAGCAGCTGGCTGGGGCGAAAACCCATCCACGGAAAGTAGTCATACTTCTGCGGAAAGCTGTGCGCTACTACTGCGCGATGCCCGTCCGCGCGGAAGTGTCGAAGATACGGCAGGATGCGAAATCGTGCTGATGGAACTCGATCACCCGATGACAGGAACAGGATATTCACGGGCGAATCTCCGAAGTTCCGCGGCGGGCAGAAATTGTCAATCGCCCGCCCTGACGCATCCACGCGAGGACATGCGAGAATGGAGCCAGCAACAGCTTTGTTGCTGTTGTTGGCCGATCCGGATAGCGCAGCAGCCAGCGGCCAAATCGACATTCCGGCCAGCGAGCAAGAACAGCCAGCGCCAGACTTCCGACGACATTCGACAGATTACGCTGGTGAATGATGGTGATGTCCGTAAACCCGCATTCTTCCAGCAATTTCCGAATTGATGAGGGTGTGAAATGGTGAAGATGCCGTGGCAGCTCCCACACGTACCAGTACTTACCGAAGAACCATGATTCCCAGCAGCCCGCGTTCGGAATACTGAAGAGCAGCATTCCTCCCGGCATCAATAACGAGTGCAGACGTCGCAGCGTCTCCTTCGCATCCGGGACATGCTCAATCACCATCCACGCGACGGCGAGCTCAAACTGTTCCGACTGAAGCTCGATGGCATCCAGTGTTCCGCAATGCACATCGAGCCCGGCTTCTTTGGCGATCGATGCCGGCCGCTCCCCGGGTTCAATACCTGTCGCCGACCACCCGGCGTCCTGCAATCGCACGAGATACTGTCCTGTGGCGCAGCCCAGTTCCAGGGCCCGAGGCTTTTCACGACGGCTGCCTTCGATCGGTGCTGAATCTGCGGCATGACGCGTTCCCACCGGCGCGGTCGGCACGGGTTGGCTGCGATCATCCATGAGCCAGTTGTAGAATTGTTTCAGACCAGGTACGTATCGCAGTGGCAAGATGCGGAGATAAAGTGGCCGTCCGGGAATGGTTGCGTCGTCGTTCGTCTCATTGGGCTGTTGACTCGTACCTGTGGAGACTGCGGTCGCCTTTGGAACCGATTGATGCGGACCGTACTGCAGTGGATAACATGCCGCAAGGCTTTCCAGCACCGGGCGAGGATTCATGAACCGATGCCCACATGCCTGGCAGCGTTCGACATGGAATTCGCCAGGGAGGCCGCACAGATTGTCTTTCGAAGTCATCACGACCGAGCTGTCGGACGATCCGCACAAAGGGCAGCTGATTCGTTCCAGTTTCAGCGTCGCACGCGATGCCGTCGGTTCACGTGACTGCTCGCAGCTGTCGGCAGCTGGCTGGACTTCTTCAGACATCGGCTGGCTCCGGGACATGCCATTCCTTACGAGTTCGCACCCAGATCAATGTCCAGAGGGGTATCTGAACACAGGCGATACCCAACAGATATCCTGCGGCGACGCCACTGCTGCCATGCTGTTTTCCGAACCACACTTGAAGTGCTGCAACTGTCAGGCTTGAGACGATCGAAGCCACCAGAAACGGATCCCGCTTATGGGCTCGCACGTAAAGATTTGTGCACAGTGCGAACTGCAGTAATACCATCGCCGTCGCAAACATCACTGTTGGTCCGACAGGCAACATACGACCCGCCAGGCGTTCGAAAAGCCATTCACTGCGAGTCCCCAGCCACCAGACGGTCAGACAAAAGCAGATCACAGCCGCTGTCATGATCAGCATTGAGAGTCGCGTCACACGAAAAAACAATTGATCCAGTTCCGTGAATTTTCTCGCCGCGATCAACGCCCCGAAGACCGGGCGGCGCGTTTCTATCCAGGCCAGTGAAGCACCTTGCAGTGCGGTCAGAATTGTCCATGTCATTCCCAGTTGCGCGGCTTCGCCTTCCGGGCGGCCCTTGAAGATAAGCAGCAGCGGCATTGAATTTGCCAGCCAAAGCAAGATCCCCTGCACGGCGATTCGCCATTGCAGCGGCAAAATCTCCTGTTTCCAGTCCACCTGGTCTTCTTCAGGCGGCGATCGAAATGCGGTAAAGAAGGTTCGGTATCGCACAGCCACCAGATAGAACTCGCCACTCAATCGAATGGCTGCGGATGCGACCAGCGACCATAAGCCAAAACCACTGGTGACAGCGAGCCACACGACGAAGGTGCCGGTCACGGCCTGCAAAAATCGTACACGATTAACGACAGCCAGTTGATTGCAACCTTCCAGAATGGCTGTCAGAGGAAGCAATGGCAACTGCAGCCCGTTCACGATGACCAGTGCGATCCATGGCGTGAGCCATGCCACATTCTCTCGCACCTGCGATGCGCCATTGCCAGCGATCGCTGTTTGGCCGAAGAACAGGAATCCCGCCATTGTGATCGTGGCAGCAAAGACCAGTGCGGCTATTCCGTACCAGCGCAACATCATGCGACCGAGTGATATCAGTCGTGACCTGGCTCCCGTGTCTCCGACGATTTTGCCATCCTGCAGCGAAAGCCTGGACCACTCATGGCTGCTGACGTTGATCAAAACGACGTGCAGGCCAAGCTCCACGAAGATCTGCATTCCCAGCAGACTGTTGAAGGCGTAGTAATAATCCTGAGTCGCCTTTGAAAAACTGACCACCAGCAGCAACTGCGTCACAGGCCCTGTCATCAATTGCCAGAGCCTGGCAAGCACGGCAAATCCGACTGCCCGATCGACTCCACCTTTCCGCAAGGTTCGCTTCAGAAAAGTGGAGGTCTGCGCGTGGATTATGGTTTTCCCGGACACTTCAGTTTCTGAGTCATCAACTGAATCGTCGTCTGTTCTTACTGAAGTACTCATGATTTCTGCGACTACAAAGCCCATGTCTCATAGGTCTTCCTCAGGTGGAGCTTACGTCGGCAGCCATCTTTTCCGTAACACTGTTTTCAGAACGCCTCTAGGAGTCTGTCCCGATACACCAAATCTGTGAGCCGCAAGGCGCTAGCCGCGGGTAAGTCGCCTGCAAAAACCGGCGGCTAGCGCCTTGCCGCTCACAAAAACAGCGGTATTCTGACAGACTCCTAGGAGCGGCCGAGGCAGCCTTTGACGATGCCCTTCCAGCTGTTTACGTTGAAGGGCCAGTACCAGAGCGAATTTATATACCAGCGGATTGCTTTCTTTGGCGAAGATCCGGCCAGAAACCACGCGGAACAGCTTTCGATGTTCGCCTTGGCGCGACGCCGGACGGACCATGGCAATGCTTTAGCCCGGTCGGTTTTCAGGGCTCGGTTCACGATCGTCTGCCGAGTGGATCGCATCAGTTCATAGTTCTTTGACATCGACCCGGCACGCCACTGGTACATCGTGACGGGTTCACCCACAGCGGCGAAACACACGCCTCGGGCAGACAGTTTCAGCCACAGATCCCAGTCCTCTACGCTTGGAAGACTGGTATCGAAACCGCCGATTTCCTGAATCACCGTTCGGCGGATCATCACGCTGGAGACGACGATGAAGTTGTCCTGCAGAAGCGGTTCCAGTAAGTCACCCTCGACCATCGCTTTCGGCTCACTTCGAAGTTCGCTCACTCGCGCGACATCGCCAAAATTCCCTGCGTTGGTGTAGACGATGTCGAAGCCCGTTCTTTCTGCTGCCTGCTGTTGCAGCGACAGTTTTTCCGGCAGCCAGTAGTCATCGTGATCCAAAAATGCCACCCATTCTCCGGTGGCCAACGCGATGCCGTTGTTGCGGGTTTTCGACAGCCCGCTGTTGTGCTGGTTGATCGCCCGAATCTTATCGCCATATTCCGCCAATACCGACGCCGTCTCATCCTTTGATCCGTCGTTCAGGACAATCACTTCGACATGGCTGTGCTTCTGGCCCAACACGCTGTCGATCGCGCGTCGGACTTCGCCCGCTCCATTGTAAACCGGAATGATCACTGACACGGTTGATTTCATACGATGCTCGATACCGACGGGTTGCTGTTGTTGCGCCTGGACCCTGCTGCGACTGTTCCTGTTTTCGCTTCTGGGTACTTCGACTGTTTGACATGGCCATTGAAGACCCAGTCCGGCCTGGGAACTGTCGTTTTAGTTCACAGAGTCAACAAATTAGTTTAACGGCGAGCCGCTGGCGCAGGCGAAACACGGCAACGACGCCTGCGGCTTGCCGTTAAACGATTAAAACGACGGTCCACAGCCCAGGCGGAACATGTCCCAGCCTTCAACCGAACACGCCAGGGATCGTTTGC
>JANOUN010000870.1:0-6070 GCA_031416875.1 Planctomycetota bacterium
ACACATAGAAAACGGTACAGTCAGAAATTTTCTTGGCCTGGAATTGTGACGTGCTGCGATGTGTTGTGAGGCGGACTCGCGGACGAAACCGCAGAAGCCTTGCTTTATGCATCCTTTTTTGGAGCCTTCTTACCAGCTTTCTTCGATGTTTTCTTGGCGACGCTCTTTGTGGCGGTCTTCTTCGCCGCGCCTTTCCTGGCTGTTGCCTTTCGACCACCGGCTTTCTTGCCGCCGCCTTTGGCTACTTTTTCTGCCAGCCACAACACGGCCTCTTCCATCGTCACCGTGGAAATGTCTGTGTCTTTGGGCACTGTCGCATTGGTCGATCCGTGCTTCACGTACGGGCCGAACTTACCTTCAAAAATCTGCACAGGAGCTTCGTCGTCCGGATGATTGCCGAGTTCTTTCAAGGGCGTCGGCGCTGCACGCTTTTTCGTATTCCGCAGCAATTCGACCGCAGCGTCCATGGTGATATTCAGCACGTTGTACGTTTCGCCACCGAATTCATACGAATGTGTTTTCTTCTCAAAACTGCCGAAGACCTTGTCGTGCGTGACGTATGGCCCGAAACGACCGACGCCCGCATTCACGACCTTGTCGGTGAGCGGATGCTTTCCGATTCTGCGCGGCAATGAAAGCAGCTGCACGGCTGTTGGCAGATCAATGTTCGAAGGATCGAAGCAATTGGGGATGCTGCAGCGCTTCGGCTTCGTTCCATCGTCCTTCATCTCACCCAGTTGCAGGTACGGACCAAACGGGCCACGCATCTGGTAGACCGCAAGGCCTTCTTCCGGATGAATTCCGATCGACTGCGGTCCCTTTTGCTTCTCTTCGATCAGTCGATCCGCGACTTCATTCGTGATCTCTCCGGGCGCAATGTTATCGGGGATGGACGCGGTCAGCTTTTCTTCGCCGTTCATCTTTTCGAAGTATGGTCCGTAGCGGCCGACGCGAACAGATGCATCCAGACCATCGATTGACAGCGTACACGCTTCCCGAGGATCGATGTTTCCCTCTTTATGTTTGACCTGCTCGTCGAGCCCTTCGCTGCCCGTGTAGAACTGCCGAAGGTAGGGCAGCCGGTCTGCCGTGCCCATCGCAATGTCGTCGAGAGTCTGTTCCATGCCAGCCGTGAATCCCAGATTCACAAGGTTCGGAAAATGATTCTCAAGCAGCTTTGTCACGGCCATCGCCGTAAACGTCGGCACGAGCTGATTGCCGTTCTTGCGGACATAGCCGCGATCCTGAATGGTACTCAGAATACTGGCATAGGTGCTCGGACGACCGATGCCTTCGGCTTCCAGCGTCCGCACCAGCGTGGCTTCGGTAAACCGAGCCGGGGGCTTCGTTTCATGCGAGATCGCGTCCACACTCTGACACTTCAGCACGTCCTTCTCAGACAGCGGCGGCAGTGAGGAATCCTGATCCTCAATCGCGGCTTCCGGATCATCGGAGCCTTCAACGTACGCACGGAAGAAGCCGGCGAATTCGACTGTTCGACCGGAGGCACGGAACTCTGCATCGTCCACTTTGATCGTCACCGTGTCGAATCGCAGAATGGCTTCGGCCATTTGCGTGGCCATTGTGCGTTTCCAGATCATCTGGTACAGCTTGTATTCCGCACCGGACAGACCCAGTTCGTCGGCCGTTTGCATCTCCGTACCGGCTGGCCGAATGGCTTCGTGCGCCTCCTGCGCGCCTTTGGACTTTGTCGTAAACTGACGAGGCGCGGGGCTGAGGTAATCCTTGCCGTACAATTCATCAACTCGCCCGCGGGCCGCCGTGATCGCTTCGCCGCTGAGACTGACACTGTCCGTTCGCATGTACGTGATGTGACCATCTTCGTACAACCGTTGAGCAGTCTGCATGGTCTGCCGAGCCGTCATGCTCAGCTTGCGATTGGATTCCTGTTGCAGCGTACTGGTGGTGAATGGCGGATAGGGCTTGCGAGTCTGCTGCTTCTGTTCGATGCTGGTGATTGTCCACGGCTGAGTGCGAACTTTTTCCAGAAGTTCCTTAGCACGCTTTTCCTCCAGCAGCAGGACATCGGATCCGTCTTTCAGGCGTCCGGTGTTTTCATCAAAGTCGCGACCGGCTGCGATGCGTCGTCCGCCGACAGTCTGCAGCACGGCTTCGAACGGTTCGCCGACTTTTCCCTGAAGCGCGGCTTTCAAGTCCCAGAATGTGCCACTGCGGAACTTCATGCGCTCAATTTCGCGAGCAACCAACAGACGCACGGCCACGCTCTGCACGCGCCCTGCAGAAAGCCCGCGGGCGATTTTTTTCCAGAGCAGCGGGCTGAGCGTATACCCATAGAGTCGGTCGACAACGCGGCGGGTTTCCTGAGCCTGAACCAGATTTTCATCCAACTCTCGCGTGTTGCGAATGGCTTCCAGAATGGCGGGCTTGGTGATTTCTGAAAACACCATGCGGCTGACGGGCACGGTGGGTTTCAGAACCTGCACCAGGTGCCAGCCAATACTCTCCCCTTCGCGGTCTTCGTCCGTCGCCAGGATGAGTTCGTTGACTTTTTTGAGGCAATCCTTGAGTTCGGTGACGAGTTTTTTCTTTTCTGCGGGAACGACATACAGCGGATCAAAGTCATTTTCTACGTTCACGCCCAGCGTCGACCACGGTTCTTTCTTGACTGCTGGCGGGATTTCAGCGGCGCTGGAGGGCAAGTCTCGAATGTGCCCCATGCTGGCGCGAACAATGTAATCGTCGCCCAGGAATCCGGCGATTTTTTTGGCTTTAGCAGGCGACTCGACGATCACCAGTGCCTTTTTTAGAGATGCCATGAAGAGTTGACTCAGGATGCGTAAACAACTGAAAAATACGGGAAATCAGAGATCGGCAAAGGTCGTCGGTCAACGACATTTCCGCCTGAAATGTGACAGGGCTTGCCGCAGCAGGGTACTGGCTGCGTGACGAACACGAAAGGTGGATAGTGACTAAGGCACCAGAAAGGAACTGACCACTGAAATGTTGGAAACTGTGACAATGCTCACACCGTGACCGAAAGGCAAGAGAACTGAAATGCGCCGTAAAGTCAAATCACAGTTGACCTTGTCTGACAAACGGTGATGGCTAGAATCCATCCCGTGCACCATGTTTGAGCTTTAAAAAAGGGGTCAGGAACCAATAGCCAAATGCCCCAGAGGGTGCTCCGCACTCTTGGTTCCTGACCCCTTTTTTAAAGCCAGGGATAAAACATTCTTCCGACTTCTGTCAACTAAATGACTGGCGAAGCGGGTCCAGAAACAACCAGACGGTAACGAGCTTTCCTCCATGAGTTCCGCATTTACTTTCTTTCGCCGCAATCAGCAAGTCACCATGGTCGCGGTTGTGATTTTATCCATGCTGGCCTTTACGCTGGACACCGTATTCAGCGATCGTGGCACACATTTTGTGTTGCTGGGCCTCCTGATCGGTGCCTTGATTTTCTCATTCTTCGGCATCAGTCGCGGGCAGTGGATCAAATTCGGGCTTGCCGGGGCCGTTCTTGGGGCCGCATGTGGTTTCGTCTTTCCAAAGATCCTGACTCCATCGACCGGATTTTTTCAGGATTCGGCACTGGGGGCGTTTGACGAAAAACGCATGATGGACCTGCAGTTGCAGCGAAACATTCCGAACATGTTCATGCAGCATGCCTTCGAAAAAGCCATCGCGCCCGGCACAGCGATGTACGCGCCACAATTCGGTTTCGGACATGAGGCTGGCACGGATGACCTGACATTTGCCGAAATGATGCGGGCCGAAGCGGATAAACTTGGGATCGTGGTGACAGACAAAATGGTGTCGGACTGGATCAACCGTCAGACACAGGAAAAACTCTCTCGTGCGGCGTTTGCTGAAATTCGCCAGAATCTGAATTTTGGAACGGGTGTCGTTTCCGAGCAGCGGTTGCTGGACTGCTTCCGCAACGAAATCAAGGCGCTGATGGCCTATCAGATCCTGCGACCACAACCATCCAGCCTGCCTCAGGGACCAGACGTTTACTACGCAACATTCAAGCGGACAAAAGTTCGTGAGCGACTGAATACCGTGCGACTGGATGTGGATGCGTTCGTCGCACAGGTCGCCGACCCGTCGGAAGCAGAAATTGCCAGCCTTTTTCAGGAAGGGCGATTGAGGTTCCCGAATGAACTGGAACCAGGCTCACCCGGTTTCCGCCAGTTCAGCAAAGCAAAACTCGCCTACCTGGAACTTGGGTACAAAAAGGTCGAAGCCAGCTTGACGCCGCCAACGGACGCTGAGATCGAAGCGTTCTACCAAGATAACCTGGACAAGTTTCATCGCAAGCCAGCGGAACCAGTTCCTGCCACTCCAGGCAGTCCACCAACAGCCCCGGAAACTTCCGGTGCTGCTACACCCGAAGCAACTCCGTCAGGCGAACCAAAAGCTGAGGAACCAAAGACTGAGGAACCAAAGACTGAAGAGCCAAAGACTGAAGAGCGAACCGCAGATGAGTGCTTGCCGGTCTCCGACGAGCAAACTGAGGCTCAGCCGCCCACTGCCGAAACAGCAGCTTCGGACGAAAAGTCTACAGAGAAACCAACTGCGGACAAGCCAAGCGACGCGCCAGCAGCACCTGACGCAGCAGCACCTGACGAAGCAGCACCTGACGCAGCAGCCACCACGGACGAATCCGCTGCCCCTGCATCAGATAAGCCGGACACTCCGGAATTTGTCATTCCAAAAATCGAATACAAGCCGCTGGACGATGAATTAAAAGCAGAAATTCGCGAGCTGCTTTTGGATTCAAAGGTTCGCACCGCCCTGGAAGAGCGGATGAATGCCATCATGATCGACGTGAAGAAACTCGAAGAAAAACGACGCGGCTACCGTTTCTCGCTCTTCGAAAAACAACGCGACATTTCAAAGGACGACCTGTACGAAAAGATGCGGGAATCGGCGGAGGAGACTCTCGATGCCCTGAAGGCGTTGGCTGCAGAACACGACGTTGAGTTTGTAGAAACCCCGCTGCTGAGCTATGCCGACCTCGTCGAAGGAGAGTCGTATCCGATCGGAGCTGCGACAGTTCCTGCCGGCGATACCGTCGCTCAGCATGTGTTTTCAACATTTCCGGAGGACGTGACGAATGATACGACGCTGTTCGTCGGAGAACGCGCGGTCAGAAATTCATTTGATCCCGACGGAGGTGAGGCTCAGTACGCATGGGTCATTACCGAATATGCGCCCACGTTTGTTCCAACCCTGGAAGATCCGGGAATTCGCGATCAGGTGGTGCTGGCCTTTAAACGCAGTAAAGCGCGTGAACTTGCAAAAATTCGCGGGGAAGAACTTGTGAAGACGATCAGAGGGGGGCTCGAAAAGCCTGAAGGCGAAAGAAAAACGATGTCCGAGACGCTGGAAGGCGTGACTGTGCTCGGAACCGAAGGTTCACCTGTGCTGTCAATGCGTCAGACGCTGCCGTTTTCCTGGATGGAACAGTCGATGACGCCGCAGATGAATTTCATGCAACAGCCAACCGCGCGATTATCGAGCATTCGATTTGCGGATGAGATTGCCGGAACAATTCGTTATGCCGGACCAAAGTTTATGCAGACCGTGTTCGAAGAACTTGGCAATAACGACGTGGCCGTCGTTCCCAACGAAGATTTCAGCAGCTACTACGTCGTTCAGGTTCTGGATCGCACACCGGCGGACAAAAATGGCGAAGACATCCTGCGACAGCAATTCCTGACCGAAGGCAAGCAGTTTGGATTCTCTCGCGGTGCGGTCGCCACGGTGATCCAGAGTGACATCGCAGGTCCGACAGCGCTGGAATGGGAAAAAGCCACTTGGCGTAAATACGGCATCGACCCTGATGAACGCCTGGATGAATAAGACAGACTTCCGGCAGATCGGATGGATCACACAGATCCCTCCGATCAAGTCATCGGTTTGGCGTCTGCCCACTGGGTAGAACACTGCACGCACGCTGTGTTATGCCGCTCGCGGTTGAGGATCGCACATTTGTTTAACCGCGTGGGCAACGCCCCGCGCGTGGGAATCCATCCAGCGAGACGCTGCGCGCGCGGCCCGCTGGGCACGCCGTTAATCGAGC
>JANOUN010000871.1:0-1551 GCA_031416875.1 Planctomycetota bacterium
CTTCCCGCCGGAACCAGCGAGTTCCAGGTGACGCACCGCTTTGCGCGGGCGGGCTGGCACCTCGTGCGGATTCAAGGCTTCGACGATGACGGCGGTCGCAGCCGCGTGGCACGCCTGCGAATCCGGGTGGGCCGGGGTTAAGCGCCGGTACTGGCGGTTTGCCACGAACCGTAAAAGGACCGAAAAGAGTGTCAGGAATGTCGCTGACTCGAATGGCACTGTCGTGATTGTAAGTTACTTCATGTGCAGTGTTTACGCAATTCGGCTCTGAGGACATTGCGAGGCTTCTGCATCAGCGGGTAACCGTGACGGCGGCGTTTGATCACACGCGGCTCCAGTCTTCCCGGACGATCTCCGACTCGAAGATTCAAAAGGTGGGAAGATTCAAATGGTGGCAGGAACCGATTCCACTGAAATTGGCATATTCGGTTTCCGACACCTTTGTTCTTCCCCCGCCTCCTTTTTTTGCGCCCCCCTTTGTTTGCGCCCGCGCAAGAGCCACGTTCCCGGCGCTGTCAAAGCTTTGCGAGGATTCATTTTGCAATTTGGCCGGTAGACATGGTATCATTCCCGTATGACACCACAACTCACCCCTGAACTTCGACAAGCCATCGCCGCGAGCCCCGATCATCCCGTGCGAATTGAGGATGAACAGACTCAGCGAGTTTATTTCGTGGTCTCGCAGGAACAGGTACGGTCACTGCTGGAAGCCGAATTGCGTCGCGAGTTGCAGGTTGGATATGATGATATCGCCCGCGGCGACGTCGTTCCGTTTGATGCTGATGACATCAAACGTCGGGGACTGGAACGACTTCAGCGTTCCGCTCAATAATCCATGCCACAAATTCTCCAGACCAACACCGCAGTTCGTGATCTCGACACCATCTGGGATTACATTGCGATTGAGAACCACAATCCGGAAGCAGCCAACGAACTGATCGACGAGTTTACGGACAGTTACAGATTGCTCGCAATGAATCCGGGGCTGGGCCAGAGCGTCGAATGGCTGTCCGCCAATCTGCGCCGCATTGCAGTGCGTAAGAACTACATCATCTTCTACGAACCGGTTGCTGATGGAATTCTGGTTGTGCGTGTATTGCATGCTGCAAGAAACATTACGACTGGCCTGTTTGATGCTGAAGAGACATAGGCCGTGTGCTTGACGTTTCAACATGCGAGAAACGTTGACCTGAAATCACAAAAGGTGGCAGAAACCGATTCCACTGAGATTGACGAATTTGGTTCCTGACACGAATGGCACTGTCGTGATCGTAAGTTAATTCATGTGCAGTGTTTACGCAATTCGGCTCTGAGGACATGGCGAGGCTTCTGCATCAGCGGGTAACCGTGACGGCGGCGCTTGATCACACGCGGCTCCAGTCTTCCCGCACGATCTCCGACTCGACATTCGGCAATCCGTTTCAGAAGTTCATTGCACTCCTTCCGCAACGCCTCCTGCGACATCAGCCCGCTCGCATGCACGGCCCAGCCGGAGAGAACGAACTGACAGGTACTCGTGAAACTGATCGTGCGCGGTTTCTGTTTGCTGCG
>JANOUN010000872.1:0-11681 GCA_031416875.1 Planctomycetota bacterium
TCTTCGCAGCACTCGGCCACCGTCAGCCCCGACCACGGCTGCCACTCAATCCGCTCACGCCAAACCTGCTCCCGTTCGCTCATAACTCACCTCACCAGAAAAAGCCCAGAGACCGGAATTCACCGGACCCAAGACTACCGACCCTGGCAAGAATGGTTTCCCCGGACGCTTACGTTCTCTCGTGAGAACACTTCAGGAAACTCAATCTCCCAATGAAACGGCGGAAGCGGATGCTTGCCGCTTCTCAGGCTCGCGGCGGCTGCGGCGACCGGGCCGCGGCGGTTGATTTCGTGGCCGCTGGCGTACCAGTCACTGACGCTCGGAAAAAGTTCCTCGCAGCGGTCTTCGCGTTCCTTCGTCTTCGATCCGGCAAAGAACGCACTTTCGCAGGCATCGCCGGTCGGGCGGACGACGTTCAGCACCTCGTCGGCCAGGGCCAGTCGCTGCTCCTGATCGCGGTACGGCACGTCCTCGCGGGCGTTCAGAATCTTTGCTCGGGCTTCAGTGGCTCGGCCCAGCCGCTTCTGGATCAAGTCTTCGCCAAACTGCTTCTGCTTTTTGGGTTCCCAATGGAAGCCAATGATTTGCTGACGAGTGAGGCCGACGAGCGAATCGCCGTAGCGCAACGAATGATCCAGAAACGTAAACGGATGCTGCTTGGCCAGCGTGACCAGCCAGAGTGACAACTTGGCGAGGTCAACCGCCATGATGTTTTTATCGACACCATACAGACATCGCTGAGCAATCAAGCGGCGAGCGTACAAGACTTCGTCTTCATCCGGGGGAATTGTCGAAAAAGGGGTCAGGGATCGAAGGTCGGGGGTCAGGGATTCAGAGTCGGAATCCGAATTATCCGCATTGGTGCCTTTGCTGCAGTGGACATACCAAGATCTGACAAGCTCATCGCCCAGTTGGCGGCAGACTTCTACAAGAAATGCACCGCTACCCATCGCCGGATCGCAAATCTTGAGCTCAAGCAGTTGACGTGGATGCGGAGTGCGTTTAGCAACTGCCGCCTGTTTCGCTTCGTCGTCCTTCTTCGCTGCAAAGCTGGCGAAGAATTGGTTCCAGTGTCGTGCGGACGATCGG
Organism: Planctomycetota bacterium; assembly: GCA_031416875.1. Classification (GTDB taxonomy): domain Bacteria; phylum Planctomycetota; class Planctomycetia; order Planctomycetales; family Planctomycetaceae; genus SXXK01. Next base: position 1,090 of record JANOUN010000872.1, read on the forward strand.
CTCGGTCAGGGAACGTGGAGTGTAGTGCGAACCGCTGCGACGACGTTCATCGGAGGGCTGGAAGATCATGGCTCCTGACGGCACAACGTTGGGTGTCACCTCGTTGGCAATCTTGCTTTCCAGGGCGGCCAACAGGTCGTCAATGTTCCCGGCCGATTTCAGCAACTCCAATGCCTTGCCCGTGAGATCCTGATCGGAACGTTCCTTCAGCCATGCGGCTCGTTTCGTCTTATCGGTCTTGAGCAGTTCTTCCAGATTGATCGTGGCCGGGGCTCCGTGTTTCTTCACCGGCTTGATGGCAATGGAACGCCCGGTGGAGACCTCCACTTCGAAACCCATGATGGCTTCGTAGACGCTGCCGATCTGTTCCACATCCAGCGACCGATAGCTCAGGCGTTCGCCGTCCAGCATCAGCAGGTTGTTGAGAACTCGGTAGATGACGCCATCGCTGACGCGAGGTTTCGGGTTTCGGGTTTCGGGTTTCAGGGCTCTTCTCCTGCGATTCCCCCGATCCCTGAAACCCCTTCCTTCGGCCCCTGACACCCGAAACCCTCCAGGAACGGGTAACGTTTGGGGTCGAACAGGTAACCTTTTCGCGGCGGAATCTGAAGTTCTGCGTGGCTACCGCCTTCGTAGATCATCCGGAACAGTGTGAGCAGTTGAGCCCAGGCTCCGTATCGCTGATCCATCGTGTCCGGATACTGCCCCGCGTCGGCTCGCAGTCGTTCAAACAATCCCGTGATCGAATAGTAATTTGTGTAGACGGGGTGATTGCTGAGCAGATTGCGGTCTTCGGCGTAGAGCACGAACACCGCTCGCATCAGGACGGTGAGCAGACCGTGATAAACATGCTGCGGATCTTGGGCCAGTACATCTTTCAGCAGATGTCCGTTCCACTGATCGTCAGCCGCCTGGAAGCCTCGCAGGAATTCATACAACGCCGCCATCACCTGCTGAGCAAGCTGGGTGGAAACGGTGTTCTGGTACTTGCGACTTTCCACGAGAATGGCTGGCAGCCGTTGCTTCTTTTCCAGGTTGAACAGCCGATCGGAGTTCAGCAGCATATGGAAGGCTGCAAAGATCGGTCGCCCGGCAACAGTTGTCATTTCATCGACGTTGAATGTCAGATACCCACTGGTTTCACCTCGCGGTGCATACACCAGCCGGATGTTGCGACCGTTCGTCAACAGTCCAGCCGCAACCTGAGTTTCTCGCAACAGGCGCTCAAAACGTGCATGCGGAGATGCATGCCACCGTCGGTCGGATTCTTCGAGCGGTTCGTCGAGGTCCTGATTGGTCGCCACCTGCTGGATGAGCATAACAAAACGGCTGGCGGCTGAGGGCTGCGATGCAACGGATGACTGGGAAGACTCGTTGTCGGTTGATTCGATTACGTCTTCGCTATACGAAACGATGCTGCGGTCTTCGGAAACCAGTTCCGTTGCTGAATCGAGTTTCGCCGTCAGTGAGGCTTCGTGTTCGTCGGCAGACAGACTTTTGGCAGCTCCGCCAGCAGTCTGCCTGAATACCGCCGTTTTTGTGAGCGGCAAGGCGCTAGCCGCCGGTTCTGTAGGCGAATTACCCGCGGCTAGCGCCTTGCGGCACACGGTTTTTGAATCTGAGCCCGCGGGTGCCAATGGTGCCGCATTGGGCGATTGATATTCTGGAACAACCCAGGTCGGTCGGAGGGTTTCGTTGTATTCCGGCAGGACTACTTCCAGACAGGAAACATCCAGTCCGGACTGATTCGCTTGATCAAATGCAATCAGGTCGCTGTCCCGCCAGTCGAAGACCTCGCGAACAAACTTCGGGAAATCATCGATCTGCGGTACAGCCTGATCCTCTTTGTCGATCGGCAGGCAACTGAGAAACGTTTGATGTTGCGGAATGATGTTGCGATTGATGTGCGCCTGTGCTTGCACCAATGCTGGCGGCGATACAACAAGTCCCACCGGCTGGATGTAGCCGAGCCATTCAAGGTGAGCGATAAGTTCTGGATCTTTTGCCATTGGTTGGGGGTTCGGGGTTGCGTCTTTGGGAACGTGTAGGTTGGACATTCTTGTCCGACCACGATTCGACGGGCAGGAATGCCCATCCTACTTAGCCCGTCGCTGGCCAGAGGTAGATCAACCCGATGGGTTCCAGTCTCGTCGCCTTGATTTCGTACAGGTCTTTGATTCGGCGGGGTTCCGTTTTCAATTCTTCATCCAGCATGTCGAGCCGTTTCGACCAATAACGCTTATTGGATTCCAACTGCCTGAGTTCCCCTTCGTCGTCGCCGAAGTCGAATCTCAGCTGGTTCGGGTCACTGTATTTTTCCCGATGCTTTTTGATTTCTGCCATGATGTGACTTCGCTGAGTCCGCAAAATGGCAGCCATTGCCGTCGCCTCTTCTTCAGCACGCTTCATCAATTTGCCAGTGGCGGACTGCTGCAATTCCAGTCCCCGCTGCTTCAGCATCGGTTGCAGTTGCTGAATATCATTTGCGGCGGATTCCCTGAGCTGTTTTGCTGCCAATTGGTTGATGGGGTGGTTGGAATTGGCGAGGGCGTCGTCCAGCAATGTCAACGTCTTCTTGCGTTCGGCTTCAGAATGAAGTTCCAGAGTTCCTTTCCGAATGCCCGGGTCCGTCCATCGTGCTGAGACAATAATCAGCTCTTCGTGCAGTCGAGCTGCTCCGGGACCGTACAAGGCCAGTCGTCCGGTGAGGAGGACTCGCGGAATAGCATCCCGAGTCTGTGCCAGGCAGGCTCGGGAAAGATCGTCGTAGACAAATCCCTGCGAAATGAATCGGCCCAGCAGTCTCTGGACGATCCGATGCTCCAGAAACAGGTGAACGACTTCATCCGTGACTTCGCCGGGATCCTGAAATACAACCGGACGCACGGGCGATTCTCGACGCCAGTCCCATGGTTTCTGACCGCGTTCGCGGGGGACTCGCAGAGAATCCATCGTGTTGGCCCATGTGGAATCGGCTCCCTGTCGTTGATCCAGAGCCGGGAATGTCAGACGCGGAACTCGATGGGCTTTTTGGTCGGCTATGGGTTTGAGCGGCGCGGCGTGCAACAGTTGCAGCGATGATGAGATCGCCTTCTGAAACAGTTCTTCGTTGAGGCCAATGCTCTCCTGCGACGCAGCGGCCAATGTCCGAAGGTGGTCGATCTGGTGCCGTAGTGCATCCTGACGCTGACGCGATGCCTCCAATTCGCTTTCAATGGCCATGCGATGTTGCGGATCAAGATGCGCGTCGTCGATTGTTTTTTCCATTTCCGTGATCTGATCGCGGCGAATTCCTCGCTTCATTGTGGCGGCCAGACGAGCATCGATCACTTGTGACAGACTGCCCAGTTCTTCTCGAATTGTCTGCGTCTTGCGGATCAGAACTTTCAGGATGCGGTCTTCCGGGCGCTGCTGATAGTAGAAGTAGTGACAGTAGACTTTATCTTTGGGCTGCAGCTTGCGGTCGATGCGCCCGTTCCGTTGTTCCATACGACTGGGGTTCCAGGGCACGTCGAAATGGAACAGATTTGAGCAGTGTGCCTGCAGGTTCAAGCCTTCTCGGGCGGCGTCCGTGGCCACCAGAATTCGGACTGGATGCTTCTGCGGCGAAGCATTGAAGGCTCGTTTGATTTCTTCACGACGCTCCGGTGGAGTGGGTCCGTGGAAGACTTCGATGCGAACTTCTGCTTTGTCTGACCTGGCAATCGCTGCTGACAACTGCTGGACGAGGTAGCGTTTGGTGTCTTCATATTCGGTGAAGATCAGCAGCCGAATGTCATTCCACGCAGGCCTGGTGGGTCCGGATTTACTCAGCAGACCGGGGCACATGTTGGCATCGATCCATTCGAACAGCTTGCGCACGCGGGCATCGGCCTGGCCTCGTGCGCTGTTGGCGATGGTCGTCATTTTCTCAAGCAGCTTTTGTTCCGCCTGCCACTGTGTTGCGGCATCTGTGTCACCGGGTGACACGGCTGAGGCCGCCGAGGCTGCTTCGAACTGAGCATCCTCTTCGGCTTCCAGGTCTTGTTCCGACAGGTTGGCTCGATCGTCGTCGCTGTCGATACTGTCGGAGAGCAGGTCAAGGGTCTTGGCAGAGACCGACGGGGTCGGCGTCGCAGACTTCTTTCCCGCATCCCACTGTCGCTGGACTGTTTTCTTGTGGACGCCCAATGTCCGGGCGAATGCTTCAATGGATGAGAGAAGTCGCTGTTGCAGGCCCGTGATCAACAGTCCGGCCGCCGCCTGCTGTCGTTTGTTCTGACCCTTCATTCGCTGCTCGCGCAAGTCACGGTACTGATTGAGCAGTGTCATCAGTGTCAGTTCAGGAGCATCATCGGGCAGACCGTCAATATCGACCTGGACAACTTTGCGATCCGGGAATCCCTCAACGCCGACGGCTCGAATGTCTTCTTTCAGGCGACGTACGACGACTTCATCGCGGTGAGCTGGCTCAACAGGGACGCCGCGGCAGAATCGCTGCGGATCCAACAATTCCAACAGACGCGAAAAGCTGTTGCTGTGGCCGTTGTGCGGTGTTGCTGACAAGAATAATCGATGTTCAAATCGCTTGGCGAAGTCTTCAACGGCTCTGGTGATTTTGGAATCGATCGCATACCGCTGCCCGCTGGCAGGTGCCGCATGGTGAGCTTCGTCCAGAATCAGCAACGAGCCGGGACGAAACGTGCCCAGCCAGTCTCTCAGTGGCGCACCATAGTGTTCATCAATCAGCAATCGATGTGAAATCAGGAATCTTGAATGAGTGCTCCACGGATTGACGCTGAAGCCTCGTTCCTGCCGGACACGTTTGACATAGTCCTTGTCGAGGATTTCGAACGTGAGTCCAAAGCGGGATTCCAGTTCATCCTTCCACTGCAGCAGCATTGAAGGCGGGCAGAAACGACAATGTCGCGAACTCGCTTTCGCAGCAGCAATTCGCGAGCTATCAGTCCGGCTTCAATCGTCTTGCCGAGACCGACGTCATCGGCGATGAACAAATTGACACGCGGCAGCCGCAGTGCCTTTCGCAGGGGTTCCAACTGGTAGGCTTCCAGTTTGATGCCAGCTCGAAACGGCGACTGAAACAGGTTCGGGTCCGTGGCCGTGACGCAGTTCCATTTCAGCGTGTTGAAGTAGGACGCGAACAGATCCGGGTGGTCAAACCCATTTTTCGCAAGCCCGGCCCATTGTTCGCCTCGGAAAGGCTCTGCGTCGAGTTCCCGTTCCCAAAGGACTTCCAGCGGCTGTCCCTGGGCGTCGTCTTCAATACAGGACAGCTTGACAATCGTGCTGTCAGGTTTTCTCCGGGGAGGAACGACGTCTTCGACGAGATAAAATCGCTGCCGAACTCGTACGATTTCCCCTTTCGAAGGAATTTGAGTTCCCGAAACGTTACTCGTTTCGTCGTCAGTGAGTGTACTCATGAATTTGACACAACCGATGTGGCTTAATGGCGGAAAAACAGAAAGCGTATGGTCGCGTCTTGAATTCGCTGCGTCAAAGGACTTGAGTCGTTCTCCATCAGGTTCGGTGAATGCGAGAACAACTTCAGAACCCACCGCCCGACGCTCATTCGATCCATTTGGAACGGATTCTACTACCCCCCTTCAATGCTCCTTTTACCGGAGAGGGGGTTCTTGTTGACTCATTCTTCAAAACTTGACGCAACTACAACAACTTTTGAAAAGTAAGCGAAGCTAATGCCGAATTCCAGTCCGGGAACTGGTTTCCACGTCGGATGTCGATTCAGAATTAGCCATCAATAACAAGACCATCTCCTGCAGCCGTCCGTGACAAACTCCCTCACCGAACTCAACGAGAGCGTGTGGATCGCGCCCTTTCAGGAGTTTCAACGAGGTCTTCAGGCTTCGCGCCACACCATCGGTGTCACCCTTTCGTTCCAGCACCAGTGCCAGTTGAAAGTGTGCAATTGGAGCATTCGGATTGATATACAACGCTCGTCGACAGGCTTGCTCGGCCGCGGTCAGATCGCCGGCCTCTTCAGCAAATCCAGCCGTCAACAACTGAGCCTCGAGCAGCAATGGTTCTTCCTTCAGACAACGTTCCAACATTCGTCGTGCATATGCGACTTCGGCCCGCGCCAATAGCGATCGCACAAACCTCAGGCGCCACGACGCCCGCTGTTTGATCTGAGGAACGCAGTCCACACGCCGTTCCGCTTCATCCAGCCTTCCTGCGGTGATGGCTTCCTCGATGTGATCCCAAACCAAATCATCCGGCGACGTTGCGCCAGTCGGACGTGTCCCGGCACCGCACGCAGAAGCGCGACTGACCGGTAGTGGGACCCATTCGGGAAGTTCCGGAACGTTGGGCAGACGCAGACCTGAAGTCAGTGTTCCGCCTGCCAATGCGGGCGGCAACAATGTGGCCGATTCACTGACAACGCCCGCCGAAAGATCGCTGCGTTTTTGAAAAAGCGTCGCTTGCTCGAAGCGGCGGATTTCAAACTCGCCCGGATGAGCGCCTGTGACTTCGGTTTCGCCAAGCAACAGCCAGCCGCCGGGACGCAGAGCCTGATAAAATCGCTTCAGGATCGCTGCCGTGACTTCCGGCCTGAGATAGATTGCAACATTCCGGAACAGGATCAAATCCAGCCCGACGGTCCCCGTGAGGGGCGACGGATACACGTCTTTGACAAGATTCAAATATGTAAATCGCACATGCTCGCGCAGCCGGGACACCAGACGATACATGTCTCCTTCAGGCTTGAAGTATTCGCGGTTCTGATTGATGTCCGTCTGTCGAAACGACCATTGCCGATAACAAGCCTCTCGCGCCCAATGCAGGAACTTCGGATTCAGATCCGTTCCCAGAACTGACGTCTTCCAGCCCGACGCGGCCCCCAGCAATTGATCAAGCAAAATCGCCAGCGAATACGGCTCTTCCCCTGTCGCACAACCAGCACTCCAGACTCGCAATTCGCGGCGTGCGCCATTGTCCGCGATGATCTGCGGCAGCACGTTTTCACGGAGTACCCGAAAATGATGTTCGTTGCGAAAAAAGTACGATTCGCCGACAGTGAGTTCACCTGTGAGGCGTTCCAGAAATCCAGCCTGCTGATCGGGCCGAGTTGATAGTCCCCGCAGCACTGCAACGGAATCCTTTCCAGCGACGCTCTTCTCGAATGCATCGCGGAGTCGAATGAATCGGGAACCAGACAGGTCCATTCCCGTTTCCGATTCAACCCACTGTCGCGTGTGATCCCAGTCCGCCGACGGAATTTCGATTTTTGTTTTCTGGTTTTCGATTTGATTCATAACGTTCGCATTCTGTTTACGCCGTCAATTAATCAACTCCAATCAAAAATCAAGACCTGCTTTGCCTCGTGTGCGGGAGTGACTCCAGCGCGACGGCCTCAGGCGGGGCAATCATTCGCTCGGCATTCAGTATGCGGATTACCTGGCCATCCATGTCAACAAGCCCTGCCAGGAATCCGCTTTGAGCATTGACTTCCTCGACAGGCATGACAGCGCTCAGCGGAATTTCGATCAGATCCAGTGCTTCGTCCACTTCCAGGCCGACCAGCCGCGCACCGACACGGAGGCAAACGATGTGCGGTTCCGGCGGCCGAACATGATTTCGCAGACCGAGTCGTTCGGCTGCGTCAAACACCGGTATCAGATGTCCGCGGACAAACACCACTCCGCGGACCATCCCTGGGCACTGAGGAACCGGTTCAATCGGTAACGCGGGCAGAACTTCTTCGACCACATCGATCGGCATCGCGTGCAGGCTCGTGCCGATGCGGACAACCAACGCAAGCTGACTTTGTCCAACTGGCCCTGCAATGGTATCAGTCACAGGCGTGGCCCTTTCGTACCGATAAAGACATAGTGAGACGAAGTCGAACTCATCTTTCTGCCGTTACTGGATATCCTAGTCAACTGTTTTAGCAATTGCGACGAATGTACGAGAAATGATACTACCGACCCCCGAATTTGATCCGATGTTCGCCAACGACGGCATTCCCTTCCGCACAAAAATGCTCGCCCGCATCGAGCAGGAGTTTCCCGACCTCCTCGGTGAGCGAAAACGACTCCTGGGCAGCGAGAGCGGACGAATCTGGCTCGCTCGGCAGATTGAGAACGAGGTATCCAGACCAAGATCCAGTGATGCCGCCTGACGTCACAGTCGTATCTTTATCCAATCGCCCGTTGTTACGACCATCTCGACTGAATGGGTGCTACGTGTCGATTTGTATTGGATTTCGCATTCTCTTCAGTGCAACCAGCATCGTTTGAGTTCCAAAGCCAGTTCACCTCGGGTCTTTAGCGTCCGTTGAATGCGTTTCCACCAGAGCCACCTCTGTGGCTCTGAAACGTCCACGCGAAATTCAGCGTCATCAGGAAATGATGCAAGGACGCGGCGAATCACTTCGCATTGAAATCGATCCTCCGGGTAAAGCGGGGATTCTGTTTCGGCCAGCGACCAGCGGTCGAGTCTGACGACGACCCAGTCCTCAAGTGGTGCGGGTCTGGCAACATGTTGTCGGATGCTTTCTTCGAGATAATCCGCATCGGTTTGGTGAATTCGAAGTGTCCATGATTCCGGGCGCGTCGAATAAAGTTGCCATGCAGGCCAATTGTCAGCGATCCCGAAAAGGCCAGACAGTGGAAACAGCCACACGAAAAGTGTCGCTGCTCGATAACTCCAGCGCTGCCCGGTTTGCGTTGATGGCGAATCTTTCACAGGCCCGGAGAACACAACCGGAATCAGACACAGAAAGCACACGTTCCAGATCAGGACGGCCGTGTGATGTCCAAGTCCCAGCGGCCCCAGTGCCAGCAGCAGCGTCCCGTGCAAAAGCATTGCCGACAGGATGCCATAGCGTCGCGTCCTGGACAGGAGCAGCAGCAATCCGACGGCGAATTCGCCAATGTTGAGTGCATGGCACAGGAATTCACCCGGCATTCCCGCAATCAATTCAGGCTTGATGCCAATCATCCACAGCAACTGATCCACGATGGCTGCCGACATTCCCTGATGTGCTGTCGGGGCCATTCGCGAAAGCGCAGAGCAGACATAGACGGACGCCAGCACGGACCGCAACAACTGGAGTCCATTTTCAGGTTTGAATAGAGATGCCCCAAGCCCCAGGACAAACAACCAGTGCCATGCCTGCAATCGATGTTGATCGGAAACACACAGCATCAATGCTGCGGCAAGGCCTGCGGCACGCACGAATCTGTCACATCGCCGTTGCCAGGAAGAGCCAGCGATGAAAATGCACGCTGTCAATACGATGCCGACAAAGATCCGGTCAATCACGATCGGCAGCGAGAGGCTGTTGATCAGCGGTATCACTGGAAACGAACTGTGCCCCCACCAGAGCTGCCATGTGACCGTAATCAAGAGAATCTCAAACCCCGCAAGAATCCGCACAGCTTTTCTGCAACGACATTGCCAGTCATTGGTGTAAGTTGACGAAGAAGCTACATTCGGGGTTGTGGACACAATCAGTGTTGTCCGTCAGTCTTCAGTGTTAAGCGGGAATCGACAAAGCGAACCTCAGGCAAGCGGGCTGTTGATTTAGTGGTTTTAGCGGCTCATGGTCATACCAACCCGAAGCGCCAGCGAGGAATTCAGCGTTTCTGCCTCGCTGGCGCTTCGGGTTGGTATTAAATCAACAGACCGCACTGCCTGCGTGACTATAGTACAGCAATGATTGAATGGAACGGAATGCAGACGATTGTTGTCACCGGAACTGATACGAACGTTGGTAAGACGTATGTTTCATGTCTGCTCATTCGAAAACTGCAGGCGGAAGGCTTTACGGTCGGAGCCTACAAACCCGTGTGCAGCGGGGCGGAATTCGACGCCGATGGCCGTCCCTTCTGGTCTGATATCGAGGCCCTGCGGTCGGCTGCTGGAGCAGAACTGCCGCTTGATCTCATTTGTCCACAGCGATTTCTGGCAGCTGTCGCCCCGAACGTTGCCGCAGAACTGCAAGGATCAACGGTATCCAACGACCTGCTGTTGAACGGATTTGCGGCATGGACGACAAGAGTTGATGCCCTGATTGTGGAAGGTGCAGGCGGCGTTTTCTGTCCACTGTCCGAGGAACTCACCGTCCTGGACCTGGCGACTCAGATTCAAGCACCTGTGATGGTCGTGGCAGCAAATCGCCTGGGCGTCATCAGCCATACACGACTCACCGTCGATCGTATTCGTCAGAGCGGACTTGAGGTCGCAGCCGTGATCCTTAACGAATCTCAAACAACGGACTCCGCTGATTCTTCGCTCGCGACAAATGCACATCAACTTTCTTGGTGGATTCCGAATGTCGCGGTTCTGCATGTGGCATTTCGTGATGAGGCGATCCGAATTCTTTACCACGGCGAGGCTCTGACGAATGCGCTTCTGAAACGCATCGTGGAGACCCCCTGACCGATGCGGACCGAACGGAAAAAATGTCCGCTGTCATTCACGCAGGAACACATCCGGCAGAAACATTCATGGCAGAAAAATGAATTGCAGACCGACCTCAATTCGTGGTCTGTATTTTTCTGCCCCTCATTTTTCTGCCAGACCCGACCGCCTTCATTCGCGTCTATTCGTGTCCATTCGTGGTTAAA
>JANOUN010000873.1:0-1578 GCA_031416875.1 Planctomycetota bacterium
AACGCAACGCCTACGATTAAATTACATCTTATCTCGACCGAAGTGTTTACGGGCCGACAGGGATTGCAGGGTGATCGGGAAGAGTTCGCTTCGATCCCTCAGTTTTTCCCAACACATGGTTCGGTCGTCAATCACCTTCGACGGCCATCGCCTGGGAATCCTGAATCTGCACCGGTGGCCCATGCGGCACTTCCGTGGCTCATTCATAATGTGGTGACAACGCCGTGTCAGGGCGGAGGATTCCTGGGGCAGCAGTTCGATCCGTTCGAAATTAACGCCGACCTTCCTTCACTGCGATATCAGGTGGAAATGCTGCGGCGACTCGATCAACTCTCACCCGATCGCATGCAGCATCGACGTGATCTGCTGAGCCGACTTGATGTGATCAACACGGCTGTCTCCAATCCTCAGGCTATCCGGCTCAACGAATACAGCCGTCGTGCGGTTGAGCTGCTGGACTCCACAGCACTGCACACCGCTCTGGACATTTCTCAGGAAAGCGCTGCGACTCGTGAACGCTACGGTTTGACTGCGCCGGCTGCTCAGCCGGGTGATGGAGCGGCCGCAGGTGCTGCCGGACGTGACTTGCGGGGACAGAATCTGTTGCTGGCAAGACGGCTTGTGGAAGCAGGCGTGCCGTTTGTCAATGTAAATGATTTTCGGCAGCAGGGACAGAACTGGGATTCGCATGCCGACAATTTCGGACAGAACAGGAAGTATCTGCTGCCACAGGCAGATCGAGCCCTGGCGGCATTGATTCAGGATCTGGATGAACGCGGACTCCTCGAGAGTACTCTTGTCGTCGCCACAGGCGAATTTGGCCGTACGCCAACCATCAATGCCAGCGCTGGCCGGGATCACTGGCCCGATTGCTATTCGGTGGTCCTCGCTGGCGGCGGCATCAACGGCGGACAGGTGTTCGGCTCCAGCGACCGCATCGGAGCCTATCCGGAAACCGACCCGGTAACACCCGCCGATCTCGCCGCCACGATCTACTGGCGCTTCGGCATCGACCCTGCGACCGAAATCCGGGACACGACCGGCCGACCCCATCGCATCGCCACCGGTGAACCGATCCGCAGGTTGTTTGGCTGATACCACTGGGCAACCTGCGTTTGGCAGTAGGGTGTGTGAAGCGGAGCGCAACACACCAATTCTCTGGCTCCGGAAGGCAACACGACACAAACAGCGTTCGTCCGCACCGTCGCCATTGCATCACTCCGTCCGAAACGACCCAGTCGCGTAGTACACCGCAAACGTCGCCAGCCAGTGCTCGCCTTCGTAGTGTCCGCTGTTGACATAGGTCATGCCGGCGTCGAAGTGTTTGCGAGCGGAATCCTGAAGCAGTGCTTTGCGAGGATCTGATTCAGCCAGTGCCGCTGCAATTCCTGCCATCGTCCATGCTCGGGAAAGATCGAGTCCCGCGAGATGCACGAGGTGTCCATCAGTCACGTCGCTGACTTCCACAGGTTCCATCATTGGACCCATTTGCCCGTTGTGCAACTGAGGCAGGAACGTGTCGAGCCATCCGGAAAATTCTTCTCGCGACAGCACACGTCGCATGAGGTCGGCTTCATT
>JANOUN010000874.1:0-7366 GCA_031416875.1 Planctomycetota bacterium
CCCCCACTGATGATGATGTTCAATCGTGCCTTCATCGCGCCTTCCAGAAACATCACCATCTCCGGAGTGAAGGCGCCGAATTTGAGCAGGTCTTCCAAAGTCAGCGGGTTAGCACCAAATCGTCGGATCGTGAGTGCCGGACCATCCAGAGCCAGTGGTGGAATAATCGCGTTCAGACGGGAGCCGTCTGGTAATCGAGCATCCACCATAGGCGACGTTTCATCAATACGGCGACCAACACGGGACACAATTCGGTCCAGAATCTGCAACAGGTGATCGTTGTCACGGAACGTCACATCGGACTTGATGATGCGTCCGTTTTTTTCAAGGAAGACGTTTTTCGGCCCGTTGATCATAATATCCGCAACACCCTCCTCCTTGAGCAGGAGTTCCAGGGGACCGAAGCCGAATGCTTCGTCGAGGACTTCTTCCACGAGTCGTTCCCGTTCAGAACGGTTGAGCAGTGGATTTTCGGTGTCGCAAAGGTGTTCGACAACGACTCGAATTTCGCGTCGCAGCGAATCGCCTTCCAGTTCGTTCAGTCGCGTCAGGTCGAGTTTTTCTACCAGCTTTCCATGAATATGTGACTTCAATGCTTCGAAATCGTTTGACGATTGTCGGGATGGTTTCATTGGTGCGATCATGAACTACTTCTCCAGGTCTTATTAGACAGTGCTGAACGGAACTCTTCCGTATTCGCGGTGATGAAACAGAATCTCCGGTTTGAGTCCTTTATGGAAAATAGGTCATGGAATGCGCCTGTGTCGGAGGGATCACGCCGAAATGTTGCCGGAAATCCACACTTGCGGCAAATCGTGGTCAGTCACTGGGATAGTCTGTAACGAGTATGACGCCAAGGCATGCATTCGAGTGGCGAAGTGTTGGCAGCGGAATGCTGTTTGGGCAGGGAGTCATTGGGGAATTTTGTTTGGACTTCTCTGGAAAACGGCGACAGGTGGCGAACACCATGTGGTCTAATCGAGCCTGCCATGTGTCTCAATTCCAGGGCAGTTCATGAATTCTCGGCGTGTCGGCTGGGGATCCGTTACGGGGGCGATGGAGCCAAAAACATTGATAGAACGACGAACTTCCATTCGTGAACTGTCGGCGGACACTTTGGGAACCACCGAATCGAACCCCGGTGGATGCTTGACAGTTCACAAAAATCCAAGTATTTTCCGCACTCGTCCTGAGAGGACTGGCAAAAACTCGGGGGATATCCGGGGTTGACGCCAAGTGTTTTCAGGAAGTTTGATGTTTGTTTGCTCCAGAACCGCGTTGAAGGAACCTGAAATGGACAAGATGTAGGTCTGACTCCATTTCCCCGATGCCTGGCGTGATTCACCTGATGGTGACTCACATCCGGAATGAGGGGGGGTTCTCTGCCAGAGTGACTCAATCTGAGTGGCTTTGTCGGGCGCGAAAAGTGGGACATTGCTCCCGCTTTTTTTTTAACCACGCACAGCACTATCAGACACCTACGTCATGAACGGAAACGAAATACTTAGAATTGTCGATGCGATCCACCGCGACAAGGCCATCGATTCCGAGGTCGTGTTTGAGGGGATTGAGCAGGCAATTCTTTCTGCAGCTCGTAAGCACTTTTCGGAAGAAGAGCAGCTGCAGGTTCGCATTGATCGGGAAACCGGCGAACCCGCGCTGATTTGCGACGGCGCCACGCTCGATCCTGAATTGCTCGGCGATCTGCTCGGCCGAATTTCGGCTCAGACTGCCAAGCAGGTCATGATTCAGAAAATTCGCGAAGCCGAACGCGACACGTTATATGAAGAATACCTGGAACTCCGCAGTCAGCAGGTGTCCGGTCAGGTGACTCGAGTCGATCGAGGTACAGTGATCGTAAGTTTGGGGAAAATCGAAGCCATTCTTCCTCGCAGTGAACAGATTCGCAAGGAGAACTATCGCACGGGTGATCGTGTGCGAGCCATCGTGCTGGATGTTCGCAAAACCGGCTCGCGCGTTCGGGTTATTCTTTCTCGCACTCATCCGGACTTCGTGCGTCGATTGTTTGAAGTTGAGATTCCGGAAGTGAATGATCGCATTATCGAGGTGCGTTCAATCGCTCGAGAGGCCGGCAATCGTTCCAAGGTGGCAGTGTCCTGCAGCGATACGTCAATTGATTGTGTCGGCGCTTGTGTCGGAGTGCGGGGGGCGAGAATTCGCGGAATCGTCGAAGAACTGGCTGGCGAGCGCATTGATATCGTGCGCTGGAATGATTCGCTTCAGATTCTGGTTCCGAATGCGATGCAGCCGGCGGAAGTCGAAGATGTGATTCTGTGTCAGATGCTTGGGAAAGTGATCGTACTGGTGCGTGAGGACCAGTTGTCGCTGGCCATCGGAAAGTTTGGTCAGAACGTGCGGTTGGCTTCGAAACTTGTCGGCTGGGACATCAATGTGATGACTCAGGCGCAGCTCGACCAGCAATTGGATAAATCAATTGAAGCGTTCTGTGTCGTCCCGGGGATCACTCCGGAACTGGCTGAAAACCTGGTATCACAGGGGTTCTTTACCTTTGACGACCTTTCCGTGATCGAGCCAGATCAGCTTGTCGAAATGAGTGGTCTGTCCGCACAGGATTGTGATCGGCTTATTGAATATGCTGACGTGGAAAGTGCGCGACTGGAAATCGAAGAGCGGATTGCCGCAGAACAGCGGAAGCATGCCGCCAGCCAGGCAGAGGTAGCTGCGGCCAGGCCAAAGAAGCCGATTGTCCAGACAGCAGATGAACCAGCAGCGGCGAACAGCGACGGGGGCGAAGAATCGCTGCTTGTTGACGAATCGGGTGATCTCGAAGTGGTGGTTGAGGATGATGTCAAGCAGTTGGTCAGTCAGGAGGATCCTCGTCCAACTGAGAAAGAAACGGTTCCTGCAGATACAGGTACCGATTCTTCCGCAGTGGCTGAGGAAGCTTGATGATTTTTGGGAGCAGCCATCAAGTGGATGGCTGAGTGTTTTGCTTTGATCCTCACATTGTGAGGTCGGGCGTCAGAACAGAGGAGACACGGTCTTCAGTAATCGAATCCGATATAGTCTTAAGCGTTCGTGTGTCTTTGTTCTGGCTGTCACCGACTGTCACCGGCTTTCGCCGGAAACAGGTTGAAAGGCGGCATCGTCTGCGGTCAGCATTACGTCCGAAGGATTTCTTCGGGTTGCCCGGTCTGTTTTTGTGAGTTTCAGTGCTGACACTGTTGGGGAAGCGTTTTCCCGGACAGGCTCCGTCGGTCTAAGGGGTTAAGTTTTGAAGATACGTATCTTTGCTCTTGCACGGGACCTGGGTCTCGACAGTAAGGTGTTGATCGATCTCTGTGAACAAGCTGGCGTCAAGCTGCGCAATGCGCTGGCGACAATCAGCGAAGAAGAACGAGACACGGTCGTTGCTTACATTCGCAGCAAGGGAACCACGACCGTCGGCAGTACGCCGCCCGTGGAAATGACACCCGTGCGCGACATACCGCTGGTTGCCGGGAAAGTGCGTCAAATTGTTGGCATTCCGTCCCGCGCGTCAGGTCGCATTCAGGACGAAATCGAAGACCAGGCGGATGACCTGGAAGAAATTGAACCTGCCGAAGTCGATGATTCCGAAGTTGTTGCTGTGGTGGAAGCGGTGACTGCGGAAGAGACGCCTGTTGCAGAAATGGAAACTCAGATAGAAGACGCTGTCGCAGTCGAAGACGAAGCAGTTGCCATCGAGCCGGCGGAAATTCAGGAAGTCTTGCCCCCCGCAACTTCTGAGGCATTGCCAAAAGCAGAATCACAGCCTGCGGACGCGATGCGGCGCCCAAAGATGGCGAAGCAGCGTGAAATGCGGCCCATTGGTTCAGTGAAGGATCGGGAACAACAGGCGGCGGGAGCGGCCGCTAAACCTGCCGGACCGATTAAGGTCAACCGAGACCGACAGCCGGGCAGGCCGATGGTCGCTGCGGCGCCAACGTTGCCGACTCCGAGCGTAAAGAAAGCCAAGCCGCGCGAAGAAAAAGTTCAGAAGCCCGACATGTCGCTGTCGGAAATTGTGGACCGTCGAAGTCCACTGGCTGATCAGTTGAAAGCCCTGCGCAAAGCCCGCGATGAGCACGAAGCGGGCGGCCCGGCTCCTGTGGAACGAAAAACCCGAGGGACTGCAAACCGCGGATCTTTGCTGAAAGAACTCCGCGAGACCCGCGAAGCTGAACGTCAGGCGAAAAAGCTGAAACGCCGTAAACGTTCGGGCCCGATCGATCTCAAAACGACGGCTTCGATATCGTTTCCGATCACAGTGCGAGCGCTGTCTGAGGCAATTGGTCGACCAGCCAAGTCAATTATGAGCATCCTGTTCAAAGCAGGCCGCATGGTGACGATTAATGACGAGCTCGGCGAAGAAGAGGCGATGGAAGTCTCGATGGAGCTGGGCGTCGATCTGTCGTTCAAGCGAGGGCGAGACATTGAGGCCGAACTTCTGGCGTCGCTGGATCATGAAGATCCTCCGGAACTCATGCGTCAGCGTCCACCGCTGATTACTATTCTGGGGCACGTTGACCACGGAAAAACCACCATGGTGGACCGCATCCGCGGTGCCAACGTGGCCGCTGGCGAAGCAGGCGGAATCACCCAGCATATTGCCGCGTATCAGGTGAATTACGAAGGTCATCAGTTGACGTTCGTGGATACTCCGGGGCACGCCGCATTCGGAGAAATGCGTTCTCGCGGTGCGGATGCGACCGACATCGTCGTATTGGTGATTGCCGCTGATGACGGCGTCATGCCTCAGACTGTTGAATGCATCAGCCATGCGAAAAATGCCGGCGTGCCGATTGTCGTGGCCCTGAATAAGATCGATCTGCCGGGGATCGATGAACAACGAATTCTGCAACAGTTGGCTCAGCACGAGTTGTTGCCTGCAGAATGGGGTGGTGAAGTCGAAGTCGTGCGAACGTCCGGAACGACGGGTAAGGGTATTGATAAGCTCCTGGAAACTTTGTTGTTGACTGCCGAACTGCAGGAATTTACAGCGAATCCGGATCGAGAAGGGCTGGGCGTTTGCCTGGAAGCCTTCCGTGACGAAGGTCGTGGAGCGATCGCGTGGCTTATCGTCCAAAAAGGAACTCTGCGGATCGGGGACAACGTTCTCTGCGGTGCCACCTATGGGCGAATCCGGGCGATGTACAATGACAAGGACGAGCCGATCACTGAAGCTGGTCCCTCCACGCCTGTCAAAGTATCGGGTCTGTCAGACGTGCCAGGTGCAGGTGACCATTTCTTTGTGATGAAAGACATCGAAGAAGCCCGCGAAACAGCGGAAGGGCGGTTACACGAAGGTCGTACAGAAGCACTTTCTTCCCGCGTTACAGCACGAACGCTGGAAGACATTCTGAGCGTACCTCGCGATGGTTTTGGCGTTCAGGAGCTGCCATTGATTCTGAAAGCGGACTCACCGGGTTCGATCGAAGCATTGCGGGGTGAAGTCTGCAAGTTTGAACATCCGGAGGTCAAGGTCCAGATTATTCACTCGGGCGTTGGCGGAGTGAATGAAAGCGATGTTTCACTGGCAAGTGCCGCTGGTGCAATTATCATCGCCTTCCACGTCATTGCTGAAGATCGAGCGCAAGCGGCGGCGGATCGGCAGGGCGTGGAGATTCGGCGTTATAATATCATCTACGAGGTGACTGACCATATTAAGCTGGCATTGCAGGGTCTGCTGCGTCCGGAACGTGTGGAAGTTTCCACCGGTCGAGCGATCGTGCTGCGAACATTCAGCATCAGTCGCTTTGGTACGATTGCGGGGTGTCGCGTGCTGAACGGTACCATCTCCCGGGATGGTCGAGTGCATTTGATCCGTGATCAGAAAGTGATGAACGACTATCGGATCGGTTCGCTCAAGCGTGAAAAAGACGATGCAAAGGAAGTCCGTGACGGGATGGAATGCGGTATTCGGCTGGACGGGTTCAACGATATTAAAGAGGGAGACTTGTTCGAGGCATTTCGAATTGACGAGATCGCGCGCACGTTATAATCCTCAGAGGTTTCGGTGCCGCCGACAATGCGTTTCCTCGCCGAAGCGCAGCGTTGATCAGAGAACCTGAACCTGCGGACATAATTTCGTGTCTGAGTCGGCTCACCCTTCAGGAATTAAACTCAATGTCAACACGTCGGACGGAACGAGTCGCCTCAATGATCCGTGAAGTCGTCAGCACAGCAATTCTGTCTGAGCTTCGTGATCCTCGTATCAGGAATGTCACTGTCCTTGGAGCGGATGTCAGTCCTGATCTTCGATACGCTGCTGTTCGGATCTCCGTCATGGGCGATGAAAAAACGGCTGCACTCACGATGCATGGGCTGACATCTGCTAAAGGATACTTGCAGTCGAAAGTCGCGGAATACATTAAGAGTCGATATACTCCGGAACTGCGTTTTGTCCTGGATGACACTGTGTTGAAGTCTGTTCAGACATCCGCAATCCTTCGTGATGTCCTGCCTTCTGAAGAGATGGATGACAACGTGTCCAGGGGCGAAATGGAACATGCGGAGGAACCAGCTGCGGGCGATCCGGATTATCCGGATTTGTAATCCGCCGGGCGTCTTGGAAGTTAAAAAATCAGGGGGCCGTGTCCAGATTATTTTTCTGGACTTGTAGATTAAGTTCAGCAGGGAACCACCATGGGAACGACCAAGGCCACCAAAGCGGCAGATAAGTCGCAGGTCTGTCGCAAATTTGTAACGGCGCTTCACAAGCTGTACGGCAAGTCCGTTCCAAAGATCGAATTGCCGGTCATTGAAACGATGCTCTTCGCCGCCTGCCTGGAGGATAATCCCTGGGCTCCCGCCGAAGCGGGTCTCAAAAAGCTGATGGCGACGTTTTTTGACCTGAACGAAATTCGTGTCAGTTCCGTAAACGAACTCGAACTGGTGCTCGCGCCGCTCAATAAGGCGGACTGGAAAGGTCTGCGCATTCGGTCCATTCTGCGATCCATTTTCGAATCGACTTATTCGTACGACTTCGAGAAACTCCGACGTCAGACATTGGAGCAGGCTGTCAAGACACTGAAGAAGATGCCGGACGTCACACCGTTTATCCGTGATTTTGTGCTGCACGAGATTCTGGGCAGCCACATTGTGTGTCTGGATGGATCCATGCTGACTGCCGCAAAATGGTTGGGGCTCGTTCCTGAAAGCGCTGATCTGGATGAAGCGTCGGAATACCTGAAGGGTGGTTTGAAGAAATCAGAGGTCTCCGAATTCTGCTATCTCCTGCGATGCCTTTCGACAGATCCCAAATTTGTTCCTCGGTTTACCGACCATGCAGACACAGAGCAGAGCATGGCAGACGTGATGGATCGTTTTGCAGAACTGCAGTTACCGCCTAAGAGAAAGCCTA
>JANOUN010000875.1:0-1854 GCA_031416875.1 Planctomycetota bacterium
ATCACGGTGATCCTGACCAGCCACTACATGAAAGACGTCGAAGCACTTTGCGACCGCGCGATTGTGATCAACAAAGGAATCGTGATCCATGACGGCCCACTGGCGGCGATCATCGATCGGTTCAGTCGGCACAAGATCATTGAACTGCAGTTTTCGGACAACATTGTGCCGCAGGGGCTACAACGCTACGGTCGCATCCTGGAATCGCGACCACCCAAAGTCCGGATTCAGGTCGAAAAGCAGCGCGTGTCGGAATGCCTGTCGAGTGTCCTCAGTCAGCATTCCATCGACGACATCAGCGTGGCTGAACGACCGCTGGAAGATGTGATCGCCGAACTGTTTTGTTCCGACGATGCCGCGAGGGCGGAGAAATGACCGCCACGCCTGTCCATGCCGAATCTGAAACGGCGCTCAGCGAAATTCGCGCTCGATTGCGGCTCAAATGGCTCATTCTCAGGACCGCGATCGAAGAAAGACTGACCTATCGGGCCGACTTCGCATTTTCGACGCTGGTCCGATTTCTGCCGATCGTGACGCAGATTTTTCTGTGGAACGCCATTTTCCAAAACGCCCCCGGGCGTTCGATTCAGGGTTATGATTTCAGTGAAATGGTGTCCTATTACCTGCTGGTGATGCTGACGCGTGCGTTCTCAAGCATGCCGGGGCTATCCACGGGAATTGCAGGTTCGATCGCCGATGGTTCGGTTCGGAAATATCTGATTCAACCGGTCGACATGCTCGACCATCTGTTCTGGCATCGCATTGCGCACAAACTGGTTTACTATGCGGTGGCGACCGGCCCGTTTACGCTGGTGTTCTGGCTGTGCCGAGCCCACTTGCCGGACTTTCCGGGCTGGCCGGTGATGCTGGCCTTCGTGTGTTCGCTGCTGATGTCTTTCCTGATCGGCTTTTTGATCGAGACCCTGATCGGGTTGATTGCCTTCTGGTTCCTTGAAGTCAGTTCTCTGGTCTTCATTTACATGATGCTCAGTTATTTCCTGTCCGGACACATGATCCCGCTGGAACTGCTTTCGAAATGGCTTCCCTTCGTGGACTATCTGCCGTTTCGATATCTGGCCTACACACCGACTGCGATTCTGCTGGGCAAAATTCCTCCTGCACATCTGCCGATTGAATTACTGATTCAGGCCAGCTGGATTGCAGGGTTGTTTGTCCTCAATCGCTACACGTTCAACCGTGGTGTGCTGCGGTACAGCGCGTTCGGCGGATAACCGGACTGCTTCGGGTTGGTACTGCCACTTTGCCCAACAGAATGTTGACATCACCTGATCTCTGTGTGATGCGTATTCTTAAACGCCATCGGTCAGAAAAACATACATGTCAGCATCCGCCAGCCCAATCTTGTGTCTTTGCAATCATCCATTAACTTCCTCTATTATTCAGCCCGATATCGTTCGATGGATTCCAACCGATTCAATATTCTTCCGGCAGCAACGCAGTGGTCGCCGCTCGCTCGCCACCATCATCAGCGGCTTCGGTGATAATCCAGATCTTGACTTCCGTCTTCGGCAATATGTAGGCAGACAGAATTCGTGAGCCGTCGTGCAGGGATTCGTCGTTGAGTCGCTTGTCTTCGTCAGAAAGATCACCCCAATCTTTGCAGATGTGCCGTTCCACCAGATCGATAAGATCGACATCAGCCTCCTGCAGAGCCTCCAATGCTGCCGGGGTTGCCAGCAGTTTGCCAATTGAAAAATCTGGTTTGCTGACCTGTATCATAATGAACACCCCACTGAAACCGCAGTCGAGATACGAAGCCCATACACCGAATTCCGAATTCCGACATATGAACTTGACTCTCTATTCGCGGAGCAACGTCTGATACTCGTTTGC
>JANOUN010000876.1:0-2555 GCA_031416875.1 Planctomycetota bacterium
CACAGGGTGACTGACACAACGGGATCGGCCCCAGCCCTGAGCAATGCGCTTGACCGAGCGGCTCAGTGGCTGGCGGTGCGAGTGAATGCAGACACAGTGGATCGACCCACGCCGATCGGTTTCTATTTTGCCCGACTCTGGTATTTTGAGGATCTCTATCCCATCATCTTCGCGGCAGCCGGTTTGAACGGCTGGCGGAACATCGCGCCGCAATTTGACGCCCCGCCTGCCAACCAACCGAAGTCGGCGGCGAAGTAAACGGCAACGCACGCCGCCGAAGATATCGTCCTGCAGCATCTTTCCTGTCGCCAAAGTTTTAATTGCATAAACAATTAATACTACAGCGCTAGGTTTCTGGTTTAGGCCATTGGCATCGATTGATATTGTCGATTTGGATGTCGAGGCGTTGGAGTTTTTGGAGGGTGGTTTTCGTGTGGCTTCGGCGGGCGGCGGCGTTTCTTGATTGAGCCCAGCGGATCTTTAATGCGGCTCGTTCGTACAGACTTGTGGTGCACACAGGGTCAAGCCACAAGCTTTGCACCACGGCACAGATCGCCGTGTGAACCTGGCACACAGTCCATTCCGCATTTTTTTTTCCGCAAGCCCTGGTTCACTCGCGACAGAAACAGAAGACTCACCGCGCTCAGAATCAGATGCCGTTTCAAACCCGTGTAACGACGGCCTTCGTAATGATCCAGCCCCACTTCGCCTTTGTCATCCTGAAAGCAGCGTTCGACGCGGCAGCGTGAGAACGCCACCAGCAGCAGTGTGGACGTCGGTGTTTCCGGCGGAGAGTTGCTGATGAAGTATTTGACGACCGTTGGATTCAGTACGTTGCGGCAGACGATCAATTGCCACGGGCCGCAGGGAAGACCGTCTTCGTTCTTCACCCAGATTGATCCCCGTTTGACTTCCCAAACCATCGGACCTTTGTCGCCGTCTCGCAGATGCCATTGTTCCCACGGCTGTTCTGTAAACACTTTCTTGTGTCGAACCAGTTCTTCGAGATAACGCGACTTCGGTGAGTTGGCTGTCAGTCGCGGCGTCTTCCGGGAACGGCCTCGCCCGGATCGACGAAACGGACGCGACGTGACCGCCGGTTCCTCTGTCCACGCCACGAACTGCCCATGCGTTTCGCCGACAAAATACTGGTCGCGGGAGTTCAGACCCTGTAGAAACGCGGGCTTCGCTCCATACCATTCATCGAATGTCAGCCACGCGAACTTCACACCGTTGGCTCGCGCACGGTCGTAGAGTTCCAATGCAATTTCGGATTTCGGACGATAGACCATCTCATCCGGAATGCCCGCTTCGCGACATCGTTCGCGATCGTTCGACCAGCTTTCCGGCAGGAACAATTCGCCATCCAGAAGACAGTGAAAATCATCCGCCACATACGACAGATGAACGGTGACGATCCCATTGTCCAGCTTCCCGGTGCAACCCAGATGCTGCCGCTGAACACCAGGCGTCTTCACGCCTTTCTTGTCGTCACTGGTTTCATCAATGATGCCGATGGAATGCTCATGAGCGTGCTCGTCACGAACAATTTCATGCAACCTCGTGCGCACAAGATCTTCTTTCCACTTGAGCTGGCTGAGAAACTCCTGCAGAGTCCGCACTGGTACTCCGGCTGCCAACGCCATCGCTTCGACGTTCTTCCGCTCCACATCCGAAAGCTGCCCGCTCACATACGTCGTCATGTGACTTCGCGTATCGCTCCGCGTGAAACAGTCATCAAACCTCGCAAGAAACGCTTCCAGTTCCGGCCTAAGGCCAAAAATCGTCGAGGCATCCATGCCATGAACTCCCTTCCCAATATTCCCAAAAACACTCCGTTCCTGATCCCACAAAAATCAATCTTCAACTATTCCTCCATTTATGGATAGACTGAACCTAGCGCTGTAGTATTAAGCAGGTCGAGATCAAAGGGATGAGCAATCTGTCTGCATCCCCGGACGGACGTTGGGTTGCCACCGTTGACGCTGTACCGCTCGACGGCGGCCAGTTCCAATCAACGATCAGTTTGCGCGACGCATCGACACTGCAACCCGTCCATCAATGGCTTCCCGGAGCAGAGGCGAGTATTGCCCGAACTGCCGACTTTGCGACTTCGCAGATTTATGCAGGCGAGATGAGCTTTTCGGCTGACTCCGGGCGCATCGCATGGACCAACAATGGTGGAGGCTACGCAGCGGAAGTGGCGGATGTGAATACGAAGAAAGTGGTGGCACATATCCCGTTACCAGACGCGGGCGTAGGACTCGATTTTTCCCCGGATGGCACACAACTGGCAATCGGCAACAAAGACACGACGATCGGCCTTTGGGATCTGTCGAAGATGGCGGTCGATGACGCGGGGCTGTAGTTGCCAAACCTGCGGTCCACCGGCGTGAAGCCGGATGGGGCGAACGACTACGTCGGTGATGACTCGTTGAGTCCCGATGCCTTTGGCCCCTGCCGACCCTGCGTCGGTCGAGCCCAGGTTTGGAAACTAGCCAGGGCATAAAACATTCCGGGGTGGGGATCTGAAGGGCGATCTGAGAAAACGAATG
>JANOUN010000877.1:0-5417 GCA_031416875.1 Planctomycetota bacterium
CAACTCCGCAGATTCGATCTGCTGTGTTTGTTTCTGCCGCCGACAATCCTGCTGCTTGGACTGGCAGATCTTATACCGGTCGCCGGTTGGAATCGCTGGTCGCAGTCGATCATAGTACTGTTGGTCCAATTACCGCTGCTGATCGTTGCGCTTCGTCTCTGGTACAGCGCCGTGATTGTGGCACGTCAACCTCCATAATCGTTCGATGGTAATCATCAGGACAAGCCCGACGGAATTGCAGATCAGGCACAAAGTGGCGTGAGGATGTCCAATCGAAGTGCAACAATTGTTATCTCACGGAGAACCTGAATGCTCCGGCGTGCCACGAACTGGCAGTTCAAAAGCGGCCGCCTCACGGTCGTTGCGAACCACCAGAATATTGCCGGCCAGCGCTGCGTGATTCCAGGTCTTGTCGTGCAGCGCGTCGAGTCTCGCCAGTTCACGATGTTCGTCCGGGGTTGCTTCAACAAGGACCACTTCGCCGGATTCGGTTTGAATCAGCACCAGATCATCGACCAAAAGCATTTGCCCGTGACCATACCGGCCTTGCTTCCAGCGTCTCTTCCCGTTTTGAAGCGACAGGCACGCCATGATTCCATTGTCCAGGCCATAGATGAACTGGTTCCGCACCACGAAGTTCGACATTTTCGATTTCAGGTCTCTGGACTTCCACACTTCGGAGACCCGCCATGTGCCACCCGATTGCTCAACTTTGAGCAAGGCGGCACCGACATCGTATCCGGATGAGACGACCACATATCCCGCGAACTGCGTATCGAGTCCGGACGGGGCGACCACGATCGGTTGCGCCACATTGACTCGCTGCTCTTCACCCTGCGTCAGCCATGGATAAATCCACAGTTCTTTGCCCCGTTCATCGTAACCGCGCAACCCAACGCCATTGAAGCTGAGCAGTTGTCGTGTTCCCCCAAGTTCGACCAGTGCAGGCGATGCATACGCCGCGTCGTCGTCTCCATTCGACCACGCGAGGGATCCATCCTGGGAATTGAATGCCATCACGGCCCGACCGGGTGCGCCGCCGGGAGTCACAATCGCCAGACCATCGACCAGCAGCGGCGAGCCAGCCATGCCCCAGAGCAGATTGGACTTCTGCGGATCCTCCAGCGTGTCTCGTCTCCAAATCAGTTTCCCCGAATGACCATCCAGGCACGTCAGGACTCCGGTGGCTCCCAGGCAATAGACCCTGCCATCGGCAATGGTGGGTGTCGTGCGAGGGCCGTCACCGTGTCCATCCGCGAACCGCACCGGTTCTTCGTGAGACCAGAGTTCTGAGCCGCTTTGCAGGTTGTAGCACACGATGGCTTCGTGTTCTCCACGCTGTTCCATCGTAATCGCAGCGTCAGCCATGACGGCGAAACCAGCCCAGCCAATCCCGATGGGATGACGCCACAACTCGTGTGGCGGATGCAATTTCCAATTCCGCTCCAGCGACACTCCCGCCACTGTGCCGTTACGGTGCTGACCGAGAAAGCCCGGATGGTCTTGCCCCGTTTTCCTGATCGTCGTTGGCGGCGTGACGTTTTCGATCGATCCCGGAGCGACAGGAGTCACGGATGACTTGTAGCGATTGAATTCCGATTCCGCCGAAGGTTGCCATCGCCAGGCAAGCCGCGGGACCATGTTGCCATAGAAACTATCGATCCTGACCAGCGAACGAAAGACGGCCACGGCGACAGCGACAATGCCCGCAATCACCACGACAGTCCGCACGCGCGGCCGAACAACAGCAATCGTCACTCCGACAGCGATGAGGCTCAGGACCGCCATCATGATCGGCCAAAGCAATCCATCGAGACCGACATAAATGCTTCGCATGTCGTTATGTCGGGCCGCCTGAACGCAGGCCACGACCAATCCCAGAGCCAGACCGATGGCAGTCGCTCCGGACAGAGACTTGATCGTCGTCCGTGTATCAGCAAACGCGCTCTTGGACTTGGTGTCTGTCTCTCGTTTCGACATGGTTTACACAAACCGATCTTTAGAACCGTTCGAAAAGCGTTTGGAAAATGCGGCAGAAGCCAATGGTCGGTATTTGTCAATTCAGATTTGCTGATGGTCAGGCCGGTTGTGCATCAGTAACCAAATGCACCACAACCAAAGCCCAAGAGTCGCTGCCGTCTCCAGCGGCAGGCACAACGGCCAGGCACCGTCACCAAATAAGAACGCCCCGAAAAACAATGACGACAGAATGACCAGGACTGAAGCCGGCGCGCGGGTCAGCCGTTTCCATTCTGACCATGCGAGCAGAAACGCCGGAGTCGCCATCAGGATGTCATAATACATAAACTTCGTGCACGAAACTACAACTCCGCAAAACAACAGCGAGCCCTCAATACGTCCGCGGATGTCACTTGACCGTCTATTGAGAACCAGCGCGGTGATCAGGACCACAATCGCAGAAATTGCCCAGCTCACCACTGGAGAAACGACACCCAATAAATGTTCGATCAAGCCCGTGAGGTCTCGCCTTGCCCAGACCCAGTCGGGGTTCGACGCGTATCCTGCTTCGACCTTGCGAGCGATTTCGAACCAGTCGATCCAGGCTTGCGAACCACAGAGGGCCATGGATGCAATGACCAGGAACACGCCTGATGCGAACATTCCTGTATAAGCCCTGGGATGTCTCGTTGCCATCGGAATCCAGCAGACGGCGAGTGCCCACGTCGGCTTGTAGGCCAGCAAACCCCACACGGCCCCGGCCAGGATTGCTCTGTCCCGCAGCAGGAGGCCCCAGCCAACGACAATAATTGCCAGCGTCACTGTGGCGTTTTGCCCCGATGCGACATTGGAAAAAAACGCGGGCTGAAGCAACAGCGTCAGGATTGCCACTGAAGCAGAAACGCCATGACTGTGGATCCGACTCAACCCGAATGCAGCAACGACGACTGCACAAAGACTGATTTGAACCATCCACCATTGCGCTGCAGCGGGCGAGGTTGCACCAAGGGGCGCATACAGAACTCCCTGGACCGGCGGATAAGTCAGCCAGCCGATTCCTTTCATGTGGAGTCCTGCGATATTGTCGTCATCCAAATACGGGCGCAACGCAGCTTCCTGTTGCACCGGGTCATACAACGATGCCCCTCTTCCTTCGGCCACAAATCGCCCCGCGATCCACATCCGGCCCAGGTCACCTCGATGCCCCACAGTCTGACCAGCCGAGATGCTGTAAATGCACAACGCGCAACACGCATTCGCGACAAGCAGCCACCAGCCCAGTGACTTCGGATCTGAAGTACTTGTGGCAACATTTGGCTCGATCGACTCACCCATACTCAACACCACGTCCTGCAACTGCATTTTCTGAGCACTCGCTGATTCGACTGGCCCCAACTCACGCCAGACTGATCGGCAGGCGAAATTCCGCCTGCTCTCGCAACTGGCGCAGCGACTCACGGCCTTGTCATTAGTCAGAGTGCTCTTTACGCCGATATATGACCGCATGCTGGTCTGAGTAAATTTCGATCCAGCGCGAATCCCGTCGAACGTATCCAACCAACTGGGTGTCTGTCGGCAGACAAAGGATGTCGATGCGATGAGCATCCAGCTTTCTGACCCCAGTCGAATTCGGCGTTCATGATCGAGCGGTAGTCGGCTAAGTGTTCCGGTCCGTGCACTTCCAGCCGATCGTCGATCCAATTCATGAAGGGCGGCTGAAGTTCCCGTCCGTGCCAGGTCAGATAACCGCCCCAGTTTACCGAGTGAAATACGCGTTCACCTTGATACACGTCCAACAGCTTGTCAAGCGCCACTGTTGGCATATTGGTCTGATCATGCGCCGAAATCGGAGGAAGCCAGCGAGACGTCAGGAGGAACGCTGCCGCGAAAGCAAAACTTGGAAGCCATGAAGCCCTTGACGTATCGCGTGCAAACATCCCGCGAAACTCGGGAGAAGTATTTCGATTCAACCAGACTCGCAGAGGCTGCAGCCAGGAGATTGCGCAACTGAGGTTCGCAAGAGTCGGCACTGCGATGACAATCCACAGTCCAGTGTAACGACTTCCGATTAGACCATAGTGGAGGAAAACCAGGCACAGTCCCAGTGCCACGGCACTCGGACGTCGCCGACTCACTGCGGCAAGAAATGGAAACAGCAGGACGACCGATTCGAGCAGGAACCATCCACGCGCGGCAAAGTCCGGAGGCAGCCATTCAGTCGTCGTTGAGCGTTGTATGTGAGGATCTGTCACGGTACGCAACAGATGCTCGTAAAGATGAACACCATTGGGATTGATCAGTGTCACGACGAACAGGACGCAGCCCAGACCTGTCCACCAGGCGAGCCGACTGCGTGCCGCGGGGCGGATATCTGCAGGTGCAAGAACGGCAAGAAGAAATTCCACAAAGTACGTCGTAAGCAGCGCCAAAATTCCGCTCAGGAATCCACTGTGCATGTTGGTCCAGAAAAGAAACAATGGCAGCAGCCAAAGTGTTTGTTTTCGAGTCATGGCACCAGTGTGAAATCGTTCGCAAGTCGCAACGGTGAGTGCCAGCCCGACGAACGTGAACATATTCGGGCGGGCCGTGCAACTGGGCAGAATGCCGAAGGCTGCCACGGACGTCCACATCAGAGCCACAACCCAAGGCACTCCGTCGCGGGTCATGCGGGATTGGAGAATTCGTAAGACGAGCGCGAAATACAACGCCGTTAATGCCCCGAGCGCGTTGAGCCCACCCCACGAATCGCAGAGCCACATGACAATGTCACCAAGCCAGGCATACGCGACCCATGGCAGGCCGAGACTTGGCGAGGAAAACTCCTCGGTGTACAGGAATCCCCTGGTTTCCCACATTCGATCGGCAATGCGCAGATGCCAACCAAGCCCGGGGTCGTCCATCATCCCTTTGTCGGATCTGAGGAAAAAGATCACGGCGAAACAGATGAACACGGCCGAAACGCTGATTCGCGAGTAACTCGATTGCCGTTCCGTGGGTAATTCCATTGTACATATTCTTTCGTTTCCTGATGCCTCCCGCGATCAATCGTTGCGCCGCGTCATGTACGAGCAGGTCGCGCGATCGCTGCGAGGGAACTCCCGACACATGGGTTGCCTAAAAGTGAACGTTCGGCATGCATCAACAAGCGAAGAAACCATTCGGTCAGCCAAGAGGGTTGAAAACCTCCTTTGATCACCTTGTTGTGAGGCAGCAACCCAACCACAAGCTTTCTCGCCATGAGAACGGGAATCATGGTCAATCCCCAATAGGATTCCGCGCAAAGTGACAGTCCGGCATTCGCAAGTTCCTTCCGCAAAAGTCGTTTGTCGTACCGCTTCACATGTCCAGCAATTTCATCATATCGACTGTACAACCAGCTCATTGCCGGCACGTTGAGCACCATGAGACCATCAGGGTGAAGATGAAAGGCTGCAGATCGCAGAAAACCGATGGGGTCG
>JANOUN010000878.1:0-3470 GCA_031416875.1 Planctomycetota bacterium
GTCTGTTGATTTAATACCAACCCGAAGCGCCAGCGAGGCAGAAACGGCTGAATTCCTCGCTGGCGCTTCGGGTTGGTATGATCATGAGCCCAAAAAATCACTCAATCAACAGACCGCTAGTGCTCTGTCAAGGCTTGAAAAATGGGTCAGGAACCAATAGCCAAATGGCCCGAAGGGTGCTGCGCACTATTGGTTCCTGACCAGCTTTTTTAAAGCGTCTCAGATCGTCGCGACTGCGGTAACCGTCTGCGACGCCGCGGACACTCACGGATGTAGAGATCGGACGCTTCATCTCGTACGAACGCGCGCCATGAATCCGCTGTCTAACAGAAGTTCTTGCCATCTTGACACTTGTGTTGCGATTCACAACTGAACAGAATCCAGTGAAACGAGAAATGTTGCCGAAACCGAAGTCGCGGCAGGG
Organism: Planctomycetota bacterium; assembly: GCA_031416875.1. Taxonomy (GTDB): domain Bacteria; phylum Planctomycetota; class Planctomycetia; order Planctomycetales; family Planctomycetaceae; genus SXXK01. Next base: position 425 of record JANOUN010000878.1, read on the forward strand.
CTTCGTGGCGATTTGGTAACACACTCGCATAAACAGAATGACCTGTCTCTCCCATCACTTTTCCTGTCTGATATGAAGCACCGTCGCTTCGGAGTTCTTCAATGAATGACTGGCTGAATCGATTTGTTGAAGACGGCACAATCGGCGAATCGCAGCTCGAAGAAGCCCGCAACATGGCGGCGAATCTCGGCATCCCGGTGGAAGACGCGCTGGTGCGACTGGGCTATATCTCCGCCGCAGACCTCGGACAGGCTCAGGCCAGCGAATTCGGTTACGAATACATTGAACTCGAAGGCCGCCAGATTCCAAATGCCATCATCGAACTGGTGACCGAATCGATGGCGCGTGAGAATATCGTGATTCCCATCGAATCGGATGGCGAATCGGTTGTGATCGCGATGCACAACCCAAACAACATCGAAGTGATTGACAAGCTCCGCTTTGTTCTTAATCGCGAAATTCGCCCCGTGATGGCTCCGATGGAATCCATCCAGGCCGCCATTAACCGACACTACGGGCAATCCGAAACCGAATCCGTGGACTCGATGATTTCGGAATTTACGGAAACGCAGATCGACTTCACCGATATCGAAGCCGCTGCCGCCATGCAGGGCGATGAAGACGACAGCGCTCCGATCATTCGCCTGGCAAATCTGATCATTTCCGAAGCTGTCAAAGAACGTGCCAGCGATATCCACATCGAACCATTCGAAGATCGCGTCCGAATTCGGTATCGCATCGACGGTGTCCTGCTGGAACGCGACAGTCCTCCCAAACGATTGTTGGGAGCCCTGGTTTCGCGTTTCAAGATCATGGGGAAGATGGACATTTCGGAAAAGCGCCGACCGCAGGACGGACGCATCAAAACGCGATCCGGAAACAAGGAGTTTGACCTTCGAGTTTCCATTCTGCCAACCAACCACGGGCAAGCTGTCGTCATGCGTATTCTGGACCGCGACAACATCAAGGTCGGGATCCGCAGTCTGGGCTTCAGCGATGATAATTATCGCACGTTTCAAAACATTATCCGCCGTCCCAACGGCATTTTTCTATGCACGGGACCAACGGGGTCCGGCAAGACGACCACGCTTTATAGTGCGCTGGGAGAACTCAACCGCCCGGACCGGAAGATTATTACCGCGGAAGACCCGGTCGAATACTATTTGCCCGGCATTAATCAGGTGGAAGTCAGACACAACATCGGTCTGGACTTTGCGCGCATTATCAAGGCCATGCTGCGACAGGCTCCCAATGTGATTCTGGTCGGAGAAATCCGGGACACCGAAACGGGCGAAATGGCGATTCAGGCCTCGCTGACGGGGCACCTGGTCTTCAGCACTCTGCACACAAATGATGCACCAGGCGCCATAACGCGTCTCATCGACATGGGCGTGCAACCGTTCCTTGTGGCGTGTTCTCTGATGGCCGTGATGGCTCAAAGGCTTGTTCGTGTGGTCTGTCCAAAGTGTAAAGAGCCGTATCAGCCATCGCCGGAAGAAGTGGATATATTCAATATTTCTCCCGATGAAGCGTCCGAAGGCCAGTGGTGTCGCGGCAAAGGCTGCAACAACTGCAAGCATACCGGATACAAGGGTCGTCGCGCGGTCTTTGAACTCATGACAATGAACAGCACGCTGCGTGAGATGGCGTTCAACAGCGAGCCCGCTCAGAACATCCGGCGTCAGGCTCGACTGCTCGGCATGAAGACGCTTGTGGAAGACGCCAAAGATAAAGCATTTCAGGGAATGACGTCCCTGGCGGAAGTTTATAAGTTATCAAAGGGCGGACACTAAGACTAAGCAGTCAATTGTCAGTGGCCAGCCATCAGAGGCGGCATCTGACATCGCCACACTGAATACTGACCACTGAATACTGACAACTGAATACTGACAACTTTTACTCTAAGGTCATTTATGTCCACACCGGCCGGCGGACGTAGTTTTCAGATTGACAAACTACTCGAAACAGTAGTCTCGGATCGTGCCAGTGACCTGCATATTTCGGTCGGCAACCCCCCCATGTTACGCTCGGGCGGTCGTCTGGTACGTCTCGAAACACGTACGCTCACCGCCGACGACACCACCAACCTCATGAAGAGTATTACGCCCGAACGTAATCAGCAGGAACTTCAGGAACGCGGCGGGACGGACTTTGGTTTTGCGTTTGGCACCAAGGCCCGTTTTCGTGTCTCCGTGTTCAAGCAGCGAGGCATGATCAGCATGGCGCTGCGGCGAATCCCCAACGAATTCCTGAGCTTCGAGCAACTGGGATTGCCCTCGGTCGTCAAGGACCTGATTCAACGACCTCGCGGATTGTTTCTCGTCACCGGCCCAACGGGTTCTGGAAAGACGACCAGTCTGGCGTCCATGATCAACTGGATGAACCATAATATGGATCACCACATCATCACGCTGGAAGATCCCATCGAGTACTACCACGAGCACAATCATTCCATGATCAATCAACGCGAAATCGGCGTCGACGTCCCGAGCTTCCCCGAAGCTCTGCGGCGCGCCCTGCGCATGGACCCGGACGTGATTCTTGTGGGGGAAATGCGAGACCTTGAAACCATTTCGGCAGCGATCACTGCGGCAGAAACCGGCCACGTGGTGTTCGGAACCCTGCATACCACCGGGGCTCAGGGGACGGTTGACCGCATCATCGACGTGTTCCCGACGAACCAGCAGGAACAGATTCGTACGCAGTTGGCCAACGCAATCATCGGCATCCTGAGTCAGGCACTTCTGCCGCGAAAACCAAAGGGACTCGTCGCCGCGTATGAACAGCTGGTCGTCACTCCGGCCATCGCGAACCTGATCCGCGAAGGCAAGACGTTTCGTATCAACAGCTCGATTCAGACCGGTCGCAAATTCGGCATGATTCTGCTCGACGATTCACTGTTCAACCTGTGGAAGAACGGAATCTGTGAGGAAAAAGACGTGATGTACAAGTCCAACAATCCAGGCGAACTTCGCGCCCGTATCGAACGCGCTAAACGCGGTGTCTTCGATGACAACGATGAAGAAGAAGATGATGACGAATGATT
>JANOUN010000879.1:0-3928 GCA_031416875.1 Planctomycetota bacterium
GCGAATTTTCGGGCCTGAAAAGGACTGGGAATGTGCCTGCGGCAAGTACCGCGGCATGAAGTACAAGGGCATGATCTGCGACCGCTGCGGCGTCAAGGTCACGCACAGCCGCGTCCGTCGTAAACGCATGGGTCATATCGAACTGGCTGCGCCGGTCGTGCATATCTGGTTCTTCAAATCCATGCCCAGCCGCCTCGGCGCGCTGCTGAACATGAAGACGACCTCTCTGGAAAAAGTGATCTACTTCCAGGACTACGTCGTCATTGAGCCTGGCGACACTCCGCTTAAGAAGTGTCAAATGCTGACGGAAGAAGAAGCCCGTCAGGCACGCCGCGACTACGGCGAAGGTACGTTTGAAATCGGCATGGGTGCTGAAGCGATCAAGAAACTGCTGGCATCCATGCGCCTTGCGGAACTGTCCGGTGAATTGCGCACCGAACTGGCAAAGACCGGCAGTCAGCAGAAGATCAAGGATCTGATCAAGCGGCTGAAGATCGTTGAAGCTCTGCGCGACAGCGAGAACAAGCCGGAGTGGATGGTGTTGGACGTGATTCCCGTGATTCCGCCGGACCTGCGTCCGCTGGTACTGCTGGATTCAGGCAATTTCGCAACCAGCGACCTGAACGACCTGTATCGCCGCATTATCAACCGCAACAACCGTCTGAAAAAGCTGGTCGATCTGAACGCGCCGGAAGTCATCGTGCGCAATGAAAAGCGCATGCTGCAGCAGTCGGTCGATGCGTTGTTCGACAATAACCGCTGCAAGCGTCCGGTGCTGGGTTCATCCAATCGTCCGCTGAAGTCCTTGACCGACATGATTAAGGGCAAGCAGGGGCGATTCCGCGAAAACCTTCTCGGCAAGCGTGTGGACTATTCGGCGAGAAGTGTGATCGTCGTCGGTCCGGAGTTGAAACTGCATCAGTGCGGTCTGCCGAAGAAGATTGCGCTGGAACTGTTTCAGCCGTTTGTGATTCGCCGCTTGAAAGATCTCGGCCACGCTGACACGATCAAGAGCGCGAAACGCATGCTTGAACGTCGCGATGAAGATGTGTGGGACATCCTGGATGACGTCATCCGCAACCACCCCGTGTTGCTGAATCGTGCTCCGACTCTGCACCGCATCGGCATTCAGGCGTTCGAACCAATCCTGGTGGAAGGGAACGCCATCCGGCTGCATCCACTGGTTTGCCGCGGTTTCAATGCGGACTTCGACGGCGACCAGATGGCCGTGCATCTGCCTCTGTCGATGGAAGCGCAGATCGAAGCCACGACGCTGATGATGTCGACTCACAACATCTTCAGTCCTGCCAACGGGTCGCCGATTATCAGCGCCTCGCAGGACATTGTGATGGGTTGCTACTACCTGACGCTCAAGCGACCGGATCGTCCAGGTGAGGGGATGGTATTTGCATCCTCGGAAGAAGTCTTTATGGCCTTCCAGCTTGGCAAGGTGTCGCGCCATGCCACGATCCGCCTGCGGATGCCGCGCGGCAAACGCGTCAAGGGCGATGGAGCTGAAACCTATCGTCCGGGTGGACTGGTTGAAACGTCACCGGGTCGCGTGATCTTCAATGATATCCTGCCTAAGAAGATGTCATACTACAATCAGACGCTGGCGAGCAAGGATCTGGCCCGCGTGATCTCCGACTGCTATCAGGAACTTGGTCGTCGTGAAACGATTGAGCTGCTGGACCGGATGAAGAGCTGTGGATTTCGCGCTTCGACAGAGAGCGGTCTGTCGTTCGGTGTGAGTGACCTGAAGACGGCTCCCAACAAACAGGAAGTGATCGTGAAATCGGAGAAAGACGTCCTCAAGCAGCAGAAGCTGTTTGAACGCGGCGTGATCACAAACCAGGAACGTTACAACAAGGTACTCGACATCTGGACCCACGCTCGTGAAGAGATCACGAAATCCATGATGGAACAGCTGAAGGAAGACGTTCGCGAATCCGGTGCCTACGTCAACCCGATTTACCTCATGGCACACTCTGGTGCCCGAGGCGGTGTCGGGCAGATTCAGCAGTTGGCCGGGATGCGCGGTTTGATGGCTAAGCCAAGCGGCGAAATCATCGAAACGCCGATCAAGTCGAACTTCCGCGAAGGTCTGTCAGTGCTGGAATACTTCAGCTCGACACACGGTGCCCGCAAGGGTCTGGCCGACACGGCTCTGAAAACGGCGGACAGCGGTTACCTGACTCGTAAGTTGGCCGACGTCTGTCAGAACATGGTCATCACCATGCATGACTGCAAGACGACCAAAGGTCTGACGCGCGGTGTCGTGTACCGGGGTGAAAAAATTGAAGTCGGCCTGGCAGATGCGATTCGCGGTCGTGTCAGTCGTACCAATATCGTCAATCTCATCACGGAAGAACCGATCGTGAAAGAGGGTGAGTTGATCACCGTCGAGAAGGCACGCAAGATTGAGGAAATGGGACTGGAACGCATTCAGGTGCGCAGCCCGATGACCTGCGAATGTACGCTGGGTCTGTGCCAGTTGTGTTACGGCATGGACTTGTCGATGGGCGACCTTGTCGAACTCGGCATGGCGGTCGGCATCATTGCGGCCCAGAGTATCGGTGAACCGGGAACTCAGCTGACGATGCGTACGTTCCACATCGGTGGCGTGGCGTCGAAGGACGTTGAAACCAGCGAATTGTTCGCAAAACGCGGTGGTCAGGTTCGATTCACTCGGATACGCAGTGTCATCAACGCCGAAGGCGGGCAGGTTGTGCTGGGGCGAAACGGTGAGATCAGCATCGTGGACGATCGTGGCCGCGAAGTGGAGAAACAGCGCGTACCAAACGGTGCTCTGCTGCAGGTGAAAGAAAACCAGGTGGTGAATTCAGGCGATGTGCTTTGTACCTGGGACCCGCACTCGATTCCGATTATCGCTCAGGTCGGTGGACGTGTGCGTCTGGACGACTGCGTCGAAGGCCAGTCGATTCGTACGGAAAAAGAACAATCTGGAACGATGCGACGTACGGTCATCGAGCATAAGGCCGGTCTGCATCCGCAGGTGGTCGTGGAAGACGGAGCCGGAAAGATTCTGGACTTCTACTATCTTCCGGAAGGTGCAAGTCTGGACGTCGAAGACGGCGGAACGATTACGGCTGGTGTGGTCGTCGCCAAGACACCGCGTGAATCCACCGGAACGCAGGACATCACGGGCGGTCTGCCGCGCGTGACGGAACTGTTTGAAGTTCGAAAGCCAAAAGATCCGGCGGTAGTGGCTGAGATCGATGGCGAAGTGGAATTTCCACCGGAGAAGAAGCGCGGCAAGCGAATTGTCCTTGTCAAGGGTGCAGATGGCACTGACGTGGAGCATGTCATCCCGCACGGCAAAGACCTGCAGGTTCATCCTGGCGATATGGTCAAAGCTGGTGACGCCCTTGTGCGCGGGCCACTCGTTCCGCAGGACATCCTGCGCGTCAGCGGTCCGGAAGAAGTTCAGCAATACCTGTTGCATGAAGTGCAGAACGTCTATCGTGCTCAGCGCGTGGAGATCGATGACAAGCACATTGAAATCGTGATTGCTCAGATGCTTCGTAAAGTCCGTGTGGACAGTGTGGGTGATACCGACCTGCTGCCAGGGCTGTTGATCGACAAGTTTGAGCTGAAAAAGATCAACGATGGCCTGGAATCAATGGGCAAAGTCACCGATGCTGGCGGATCGGACTTCGAGATCGGTGATCGCGTGCTGTTGACAGATATCGCCGCGGTCAATGCGGAAGTCAGCAAGCCAATCAAGCACACGACGCTTAAGCGAGCGAAGGCCAGCCCACAGTTGCTGGGAATTACGAAGGCGGCGGTTTCGAGCGAAAGCTTTATCTCTGCAGCCAGCTTCCAGGAAACGACCAAGGTTCTGACTGAAGCTGCCCTGGGGGGTAAGGTCGATAACCTGGTCGGATTGAAGGAAAATGTAATTCTG
>JANOUN010000880.1:0-4329 GCA_031416875.1 Planctomycetota bacterium
GGAGAAAACGGACGACCTCGCAGATACTCAACCGTCTTCTCATCCGGGTTGATGTAGCCGCACCGGGCCCCGCCTTCGATGCTCATGTTGCATACCGTCATGCGTTCTTCGATCGACATCGCGTCAAAGGTTGAGCCCGCGAATTCGTAGGCGTAACCGACGCCGCCCTGCACGCCCAGTTTCTGGATGATGTACAGGATCACGTCTTTGGCGTAGACGCCCGGAGCAAGTTCGCCGTTGACAACGACCTGGCGAACTTTCGGGCGATTGAGAAACATTGTCTGCGTCGCCAGGACTTCCGCAACATTGCTGGTGCCGATGCCGACAGCGATGCTGCCAAACGCTCCATGAGTGCTGGTGTGACTGTCGCCGCAAACGATGGTCATGCCGGGTTGAGTCAATCCCTGCTCGGGTCCGACGACATGCACGATGCCCTGGCGATCATCTTTCAGATCCAGGAGCGTCACTCCAAAATCCGCGCAGTTTTTTTCGATGGCAAACATCATCTGTTCGGCCAAATCATCCAGAAACGGGCGAGCCTGACTGCCAGTAGGCACGATATGATCCACCGTCGCGATGGTGCGATCCGGGAAGGCGACTTTGAGTTTACGTTCGCGCAGAATCTCAAACGCCTGCGGGCTGGTGACTTCGTGAATCAGATGCAGACCGATAAACAACTGCGTCTGCCCGCCAGGCAGATTTTGTACGGTGTGCAGATCCCAGACTTTGTTGAAAAGATTGCGTTTGTCAGGCATGGAAACTTGTTCGATGGAAAATGTGCGAAAAATCCACTGCGTTAAGGCGCAGTGGCTAAACATCTTATATCTCATGCGGTCGAAATTGGTATTAACCCGAAGCGTCAGCGAGGGATGCAAATCCCAATCCCTCGCTGACGCTTCGCGGAACGATCCAAATCGCGCAAAAGAACATATCCGACGGCGCGGAGTATGAATGATGCCGAGTGCAGTATAGCGACGCCAAACAGCCGAGTCAGCGATCCTTTCTCGCAAGAATTGCAGTTTCGCTCAACGAAGACACCGGAGCCGCCGGATGGATCGCTGATTGCCGCGTATTTCCGTTCGGTTATCATATTTCATTCGGATAATTCGCTGGTGCTTTCAGCCGTTTGGGAAGTGTCATGGGATCATGGAAGTTAAGCAAAGTCTTTGTCCGGATGGCTCCGATCCTGTCTATGGGACTCGTGGCGGTCTGGGCGTTGGGGCAGATCTTAAGAGATCGCAACTGGTGGACCGGCCTGATGTTCTACGTTCCTTCGCCCGGGCTGGTCGCATGGCTGTTGCTGATGCTCATTATCGCCCGCACAAGTCGATGCCTCACTCTTGGTTTGTTGATCGCACCTCTGGGGATGCTGCTGGGGGTCGAGAATCAATGGATTCGACCTGAGAACCCAGGCACCGAAACTGTGTCGTCCGAGACTACAGTCTCCCGTGCGACTACCAATCCGGTTCCCATGCGACTCATCCACTGGAATTTGGCAGGAGGCGTGATGGGGTGGGAAAAGCAGTGGCGGCACATCGAAAGTCTGAATCCCGACATCATTGTGCTGTCGGAAATCCCGGAGTTATTTGACGCAGCGACCCAGACCGGCTTCGACGTGCTCGTGATCGATGGCATGGCGGTCGCCTGCCACGGTTCGATGACGAGGAGCGGACCACTTGTCCGAGGCGGTGCGCTGCAGGCATGGCATGTGACATGCCAACTGTCCGAAGGTCCTCTGGAAGTGATGATCGCCGACATGACTTCGCGGATTGGTGTACCCAGGGATCCCTATTTGCGGCCATTCGTCGCTCTGCTGGCGGATCGAAGAATTGACGTGTCTGTCGGCGACTTCAACGCGCCACGGCGATCACTGGCCTTCTGTGATCTGCCCGCGGGTTATCGACACGCTTATGATGCCGCGGGCGCGGGCTGGTCTTATACCTGGCCGGTCCCTGTACCGTTTCTTGCCATCGATCAGTGCATGGTCGGCCCTCGCCTGAAACCCGTTCACTACGAATTGCAGTCCACCGTGTTGAGCGATCATCGGCTGCAGATTCTGGATTTCGAATGGCTGCAAGAAAACTGAAGGTCGACGTTCAGGCGACCACCCTGCCCCCAACGTCCGCAGGGCGAGTCCGGTCTTGCCGCATGTAACGAATAACACGCCCTGGCATGTTCTCTTCCGTCGCGATCTCCTGCACGCGGAACAGTAAATCTGCTTTCCCTGTTCGCTTTGCTTTCCCCACAATGTAAGTTGGCATGACAGAAATTCTGCGCCACAACGATTCCGCATTCTGCCCGCCGTGGAAATGACACCCTGAGGGGTTCGAGCAATTTTGGTGGACAACACTGATGTCAGCCGATGAACGAACAGGATGGGAATGCCGATTCTGCTCAGAAAAGCTGCAGCCACAACCGCAGATCGGTTGGCAGCGTCTGTTGTGGATTGTTCCCGTTCGTAAGTTTCGCTGTCCGCACTGCTTCAATACGTATCAAAAACCAGTCGCCTTGATCGCGGCAATTCCATTGGTGGGCAGACTGTTCTGTGAAAAACGCGGGGTCGCCGCCAACGTTTCCGGAATGATTTCCGGCGCGGCGCGGCGCGGCAGAAGCAGCCAGCGCAACTATGTGAATGCAGGCTGGTTTGTGCGATTCGCACGCTGGACAGGCAGCGTTGAATCAAAAACAGCTGATTTCGTCGGCAGAATCCTTCGGACTCTCAGTCTGAAGATACTGTGGCCATTGCATTGGTTTTCGAAGACGTTTCTGAGGTCCAACGACAAATCGCCGTCGTCGAATCGTTCAAGATCGAAAAGACGGTCGCGCTCCCACGATGACGCCTGATTGAATAACGCCGCCCACGGGTTTGTTACTCGGCATCGCCTGGCCGCGAATTGCGAGACTGTGCCCTGCTTTTGAATCTCGGAGAGACTCGACTCCGTGAATCGCGGCTTACACATTCCCTGTTTGTAACGGCATCGCGTATAGTGTTGTGGACAGCAAAAAAGCACGCTGCGAGACCGCTGCTCAGTTGACCGGAAAGGCGTTTTTCGGATGCCCGGACGCATGGAATTGACCGAAGACGCCGACTTGCTTCAGCGTCTGCTGGAGAATGACCAGGGCTGCCTTGACGAAATCCTCCGCTCATTCGGCGGCGGAGTTCTCGGACTGCTGCGACGGCGATTTCGCGATGTGTTGAGGGAAGAAGATCTGGAAGATGTCCTTTCGATGGGACTTTTTCGGTTGTGGAACAGTCGCGATCGCTATCGGGTGGACCGCGCATCGCTGCGAGTCTGGTGGTATCGCATCTGTGAAAACGCCGCGCGGGATGTGTTGCGCATGGGGTGGCAAAAGGCGCGTGCAAAGGAAGTGAATTCCGAGGCTGCGTTTGCGGGGATTTCGGAGCGTTCGTCGCCAGTGGCCTGTCATTCCGAGTGTGTATCGCTTGAGGTGTCATCACCAACTGCGGTCCATCATGACTTGAAGGAAGTGCTGAGCGAACTTCCGGAAGTGCAGCGTGCCATTCTGCTCGCAGACGCTGCCGCGCGAGACGATGTGGCCTGCAGCCAGAGGCTGGGCGATGACCTTGGCTTGCCAGCATCGACCGTGCGAGTTTACCGCAAACGTGCGATGGACCGCGTGAGACGCGAATTGATTGCCCGAGGACACATGATTGATTAGCGGGGTGAGCATTCCAGCCAGCCTCGGTCTGGAATCCCGCAGGCTGGAAGCTTACGCAGCGCCCGAAACACAACTGCCGCGCGCCAATGCGAGCGACAGCTTTTTGATATGACACACGTGATCTCGGCTTTGTGCCAATTTGAAAGAGACGCCGCCATGAACGAACACAATCCTGATTCAAACGATGCAGCACTTCGTCGCCTGCTGGCAGCTGCGATCGGGCCGGACACGATGAGCGATGATGAGATCGAATCACGGCTGAATTCGGATCATCCGTCGATGGTACTCAGCGAGGAACAAACTCAGCGAATCGTCGGCAAGGTCAATCGTCTGCTCAACGCTGCGCCGACGGCTGTTCTAAACAGCACTGTTGCAAACAGTGCAGGTCCGATGCTGCCGGGCGATCAGTGTCCGCGATTAGTATCTGCAACAACGAACGAACCTCCACGACCGATCAGAATCCCAGCGCTTGCCGCACTGTTGGCGTCGATGCTGGCGCTGGTGTCAATCATTGTGCTGACGCCTGAAACACCGTCCAGGAGCCAGAATTCGCAGCACGACCAGCACTCGAAGTCATTGGCAATGGATCGTCAGGGAGATTTGAAAACTGGAATCTCCGGGAAAATGGCTCTGCGTTACTGGATGACG
>JANOUN010000881.1:0-4119 GCA_031416875.1 Planctomycetota bacterium
GTTGATTTAATACCAACCCGAAGCGCCAGCGAGGCAGAAACGGCTGAATTCCTCGCTGGCGCTTCGGGTTGGTATGATCATGAGCCCCAAAAATCACTAAATCAAAAGACCGCTCGCCGCCGGTTTTTGCAGGCGAATTACCCGCAGCTGGTGCCTTGCGGCTCACGGTTTTTGGTTATCGGGACAGACCGCTAGCGCCCTCCAACCCCGGCCACCCCTCAATCCATCAGTGACAGCGCGCTAGGGATTCGCCTTGTTCTTCGCTTCAATCTTCAGTTGTTCAAACACGGTGGCCACGGCGTCCGCAGGGATCGCGAAGGCCGGGAAGCGGTCGGCACGGGCGATCACAATTCCGAGGGCTTTCCCATTCAGTCCCAGCAAAGGACCGCCGACCTGACGAGGATAAACGTCGGCGTCGATCTGGATGGCCTGCGGAAAGCCACCCGCATGAGTGCTCGCGAACTGACCTTCGAACTGCTGGTCGCGGTACAGCGGCAGCATCGTGTCTTCGTTGACAAACTTGGATGTGAGCAGAATTTCCATCGTGCGAATCTTGTCTTCGCGCATGAAGCGGACAGAGATCTTGTCACCCGGTTTGAACGCACCGATCGCGTCAATCAAAGCCTTCATTTGATCGACGGCGCGTCCGTTGAGAGACATGATCACGTCCCCCGACTTCATGCCGTTTCGTTGGGCTGCCCCGCCCGGCAGAATATGTTCAATCCGAACGCCGTTGTCATCTTCCGCCATCCGAATTCCCATGAAAGCCTTATTCGAGCCTTCCATGGAGTGCGTCTTCACGCTGATCACAGTGGGCATCAAGGCTTCACCCTTGCCGTCTTGCAGCACAGCGAGGTCGCCGACATTCGCAGACTTCTGCACTTCCAGAGCCACAGGCTGCAAGTCCCTGGCATCCACCTTAAGCAGCATCAGGTCAAACGCATAGTCGCTTGCCAATTCCTGTGCCTTGAAACGCCGACCGCCTGGCAGAATCACTTCCGGATCAATTGCGCCATGCAGTTCGCTGGCCTTCGTCAGAATGTATCCATCGGCTGACATCACCGTTCCGAGACACATCAGTAATCCGCCGTCACGAATTGAAACGACGCTGTTCTGATTTGGTTTCACGACTGCGGAAAACTTACCGAGTTCCCGGACATCCCGCTTTTCGAAGCTGCCAATCGTGCGATTCTCGCTCAACTGATCCATAATTTCCTGTTCGCGATCCTGATCTTCCGCATGGTTCGATCCACGCTGCGGAGCGTCCTCATCGTCTGAGCTTTCCATTGCTTCCGCATCGTCGCCTGTCACGAGAGCGATCTTCGTTTGTTTGCCATCGCGAAGAATCCCGATTTCGATCTCCTGCTCTTCTTCCAGCAGGTCCAGCGTGGTACTCAAGTCCAGCCGATCAGCAATTCTGCTGTTTTGTATTGTCAGCAGAACATCGCCCTGCTTCAGGCCTGACTTTTCCGCGGGCGTGTTCGGAATGACATGTGACACGGCCGGAACGAAATCCTTCCACTTCAACTGCACCCCGAAAAATCCAGACTGCACGAGGTCATTGTCCGTAGAACGCAGGTGGCCCCAGCGATCGCCCGCAAGCAAGCGATCCCAGTCGTGATGAAAGCTGTCAATCGCAACGTGACGGTTTTCGATAATCAGACTGGTGATCATGCTGTGAATGCCGATCACTTTCCCGTTCATATCGAACAGCGGACCTCCAGAGTCTCCCAGGAGAATGGCACAGTCTGACACCACCGTTCGATGACCGATCGACAGAATTCTCCCGAATCGCACCGGCGCTTCGCGTTCGCGACGATATCCCCCGGGATGTCCCATGGCGAAGCAGTACTCGCCCACTTTGGCCTCCGCCGTACGTCCCATCTCCGCGAACGGGAAACCAGACTTGTCATCCGGCAATTCGTTGATTCGCAGAACCGCTGCATCGGAATCACGGTCCTTTCCCAGCACCGTCGCGGCAAACTGGCGACCATCCGCCATTGTGATCGTGGCCTGTTCGTTCCGCGACCGCCGGTTGCGGGAAGTCACAACATGCGATGCCGTCAGCACGATCCCGTCGGCACTGACGATCACTCCGCTGCCAACACCCATCCCGTCCGAGACGCCCACCACCGCCTCTCGCACTTTTTTTAATGAGTTCGACAACTGAACCTGACGTTGCTGCAACTCATCCGCAGCATCTCCGGCTTGAACTTCACCGACAGGCATCGCAAGCGATGCTGACAAAGCGGCAAGGGACAGACAGCGCAACAGCCAGGAAAAATTGCTCATCGTCAACTCCAGCAAAGCTGTGATCAGATTTCGTTGAGTGATTGAGTGCCGGAAGCTACTTTGCCGATCAGCAATTTGCTGGTCTGCCGCCTCTCGGAGCGCACTCGTTTTTATTCTAGACATCCCCCATCACGGGTTTCCACCATTTGAACACCGTTTAAGACGGCTTTCGACCGCAAAATGTCACATGAAAACGCACATTTCTGAAGTTGAATACAAAACTATTGCCGTTATTGGGTGCCGATTTCTGAGCCACCATCTATTGGCTTCGACAGCCACGACACTCCAACTTTGCCAAATTCCGGAGAGTTGTGTCAGGAGACTGAATTCTGTTAATCAGCGGGTCTGTCCATGCCGCCCCGCCCAGTTGTCTCAGCAATCCATTATCCACGGCTCGACAATTTCCTCCAGCATTTCCTGGTCCAATGTTTCATGTGCCAACAGATTATCCGCTACAGCACCGATCGCAGCCCAGTGGTGATCGTCCGAGAAGGTCTGATACAATTCAATTGTGATCTGTTCGAGTCTGGCATAGCGTCTCTGGATATTGCTGATGGCGACAAGGCATTCGAACGCAGTTTCCCAGTCCTGCCGCCATTCGGCAATTGCCGCCGGATGAAACGGCTTCTGCGAATGAATCATTTCAGCCACAGGACCAGCCAGGGCGACCCATGCCCCTTTTTCCATCAGATCCTGCTGTGAAAAACGGCGACGATCCCAGATCACAACGGTATCGCCGGACCGATTCGGCCCATCATCGTTATCCGGGTCAATCGTGACGGATCGCACCTTCGCCCCGACGCAGATCGCCGCGTAAACGTGCCCAGCTTCATGGAAGGCCGTGATCTCTTCGGACATAAGATTTCCCGTCGGGGAGCACGCTGAAGGATAAAATCGGTGTATATTCCGCACGGTCAGGAATGAATCGTTGCGCCCGTCGGTCGGTGCCCAGTGTTGAGGTGAAACCATTATGGCGCAACATGAAGAGGATCGCGAAGACCTGATGCGGGAGGCCGTGGCGCTGCCACATCGTGTTGAACTGTCTGTCGATGGTTTCAATTCACTCATCACGATCGGGTTTCGTTCAAATTCGGCCATGAGCATTTTCATCGGACAGGACCCAGTGTACCAGTTTGACTCGGAAAGTCGCCTGCGCCGCGCGTACGTCGATGGGCTGCTCTATCGCAGTCAGCACACCACATTGGCGATGCTGAAACGCGAACGCACCGACTCTCAAACCCTGCTGCTCAGGACTGACCTTGCCGACGATGCGCTGCAGAAATTCCGGGAAACCATGCTGCAATCACTGCACCGTCTGGAACAGAAACTGAACTCCGCCGACTTCCGCATCCTTCGCAGCGTCCCTGAATCGGTCTCACATATCGCCCGGATTCAATCGACGCTCGCCGGCATTCGTCTCGCAGAGTCATGGCTCTCCCCGACAATTCGACGGCGAATCTGACCAACAATCCCCAAATCTCAGCAATCTCAACATCCGCAACTGACATGGATTGACTCTGCGTCCCCGCAATCGTCCAATCTGTCAATCGAAGCCAGTTTTACTAGTGCTTTGTCAGGCTTAAAAAAGGGGTCAGGAACCAATAGCCAAATGGCCCAGAGGGTGCTCCGCACTATTGGTTCCTGACCCCTTTTTAAGCCAACCCAAAGATTTAACGTTGACAAAGCACTTGTCATGGTTTCGTTCTTTGAAAACCTCAGACTCACCCTCAGCCCACGACTTCATTAAATGCCGCGCTTTGAATTAATCGCAACCACAACTTTCGGCCTGGAATCCGTCGTGACGAGGGAACTCGAACGGCTGGGTTA
>JANOUN010000882.1:0-5818 GCA_031416875.1 Planctomycetota bacterium
AATGTAGGCCGACTTCGCCGAAGTCGGCACAGCAGATTTCAGCGAAATCTGCTTACTTGTTTCGGTTGCGGGCGAAGCCCGCGCCAAGGATTGTGAAGTCAATGGATTGCGAAGTCAGTGGAAGTTGAAGAAGAACGGGGCTTCGGCCCAACACGTGGTCGCCACTCTTTCATGGATCGCCTGGGAGACTTTCCTGACAGGGCCGAGAGACCGGCACGCCTGGCCTCGGTCTGGATGGTAACAGAAAAACTGCCAGCACGATGCCACCCAGTATGAGCAGACCGCACACAAGGAAGCTGAGTCGAAAACCGAGGGACGTACTATTCATTCCAAAGGCGGTCCACCCGGCCTGCTTGACACCATCGACGATCGCTCCATACAGATATCCGGCCGGTGCGGCTGGCACCATCAGCATCGTGACGAAAGCCATGTTGCGCCGCAACTGATCTGCCCGAGACGCAGAAACAATGTAGTTCGGTGCATACACTCCCACCAGTTCTCCGGCCCCGTGGATTCCGAACGCAACCAGATACCACGGTCCCGTGACGCACATCGCCCAGATCTGAGCGACCAGAAAGATTGAGGCTGTGGCCAGAATGCCAACTCGGGGATTCGTGCGCGTCAACACCCATCCAAGCATCGCGCCAGCGACCACCTTAAAGCTGAAGCGAAGCATGTTCTGCACGCCGGCGTACTTCTCAGGGAGATCGCCCAGGGCTTCCAATGAATAAAGGTTCATGTTGGACGGAATGACATTTCCCGAGTAAACCAGAATCGTCACAAGCGTCGCGAACAGCAGGACTCGCTGCTGCAGAACGGTGCGAAAGTGATAGACAAACGCCAGCGCGGAACCGATGGCAGACAGCGTGCCGAGCGCTCGCAGCGAACTTCTGATGCCGGGACCGGACGACAACGACTCCATTGCCGCATCGGCTGGAACAGCGGAGATCTGAATCAACGCGACGGCAGCCAGCATCAGCGGGATGCCGATCAGGAGGCCGATCACGGCCGAGACGGGTTCTCGCTCCTGTTCCCGCTCAACGGGCGCAATGACAAAGAACTGCGAGAAGATCGCCGCCAGTGCCATCACCGGCACACCGGCGGCAAACAGGATTATGAAGTTCAGGGGATACGAAAGGCCGGCAAAATGCAGACCAAACAAGTCGCCTCCCAGCAGCGCGGTCTGGCCGAATGAGCCGACAACCGCCAGCAGCGGACCAGCTCCAAACGCCATGCTCAAAGCCAGACCGCGGCGAGATTCATCCGATCCGCGTCCCATCGCTTCCCACAACAGCGCGATGGCCGCCGGCATCACTGCCCCGGAGATGCCTCCCTGGAGGACGATCATGGCGAGCTTCAGCTGATTCGAGACGGGAAGCGCCAATGTCACCGTCAGCGTGGCCAGCATGAGTGCCGACGTTCCGTAGAACAGTCCGAGATTCCGTTTCAGCGACGACACGCGTGGCCACAGCCATGCGAACAACGCCGGCATCGCGGTCATGGCAAAAAACAGAGTCCCTGGCAGATTCGCCGTACGTGCGTCTGCACCCAGGCGATCGCATAACGACGCCTGAGTAATTCCCACGTAAAGCACAGGAGCGGCCAGATACTGCGTGCCCGTGCAAACCGCAAACAGAATCAGATTTCGCCGCTGCTCCGGCCAGGAAAGAGCACAGGTGGCAGGAGAATCGTTGGTCGGCAATTCGCTCATTAAGTTCCTCTCACAACGGCAACGAAACAGCTTCACCGGTCTTTGCCGAGATCAGGCAGGCTTCGCAGATCTCGACCGCAGCTCGGCCTTCTGCGCCACCCACGCAGGGCGGACGTTGATCTCGAATGCTGTCGATGAATTCCTGAATAACACCAATATGCGGAAAGAGACGGATCGGTGATTTTGGTTCCTTCAGATAATCAAACCGCTCCGGTGTATAGACACGCTCCCACTTATCCCCGTGTCCGACATCGAGGTATTCAAAGTTTTCGAGATCGATCATGGCATCGCGGCCAAAGACCTGAAAGCGAACCTCACTGCCGGGGAGACTCGGATTCGGCAGTTCTCCGGTAATCCACATCTGCGCCATGATGTTGTCCTCGAACACGATCTGCGCCATGACGGAAAGCGGTGGGCCGGGGATGTCACTGAAGGTCGTCGCCTGAGCAAAAACTTTGACGGCATTGCGGCCGGTCAGCCAGCGGAGAAAGTCGGTGTTGTGCGACGCCATGCCCATGAACAGGCCACCGCTTCGAGGATCGGCCATCCATGAACGCTCTTCAAACAGTTGCCTCGCCAGCGGCAATGGAAACGCGGAGACAGTGCGGAGCATCTGCAGCGGGCCGAGTGTTCCGGCGTCAATCAGCTCCTTTGCCTTCCGCGTGATTTTTCGAAACCGTTCCGTCTTCACAACGGCGAGGTTGACCTTCGCGGCGGCACACGCAGAAATCATCTGATCGCATTCCGCGACCGTGGGAGCCATTGGCTTTTCGGCGAGGACATGCTTTCCAGCGGCCGCCGCTTTTCTGGTCAGATCGAGACGGTCCAGATCCGGAGTCGCCAGCACGACGGCATGGATTTCGTCCCGCGCGAGCAAAGCATCGACAGAGACGTCCGCAGGCACTCCGTAGTCTGCCGCCAGCTGCCCGGCACGGCGTCCGCCGGTGATGGCGACCAACCGGCAACCCGTCGCATGCCGCGCCACGACCTCACTGTAAGTCAGCCCCATAAAGCCACTGCCAATGATACCGACACCGATCGTCTGCATCGCGACTCCTTAACGTTTCTTTGACTCCAGCACCTGTGATCCGCTGTTGCGAAGCTGCCCATCGACAACGGACACCGCACGATAGCGATCCTCGCAGGCGGAATGTAGCATGAGGCCGACGGGATTGACGACATCTGAGGATCACAACATGACAGCCTGGCGATGTGCCCTGGAACTGGATGCACAGAGAAACGTCACTTCAGGCAGCACAAGGGGCCTTGCAGATGCGATCGGTCGCGCGGCGGACTTGCGGATTTACACTGAATTCCTGCACAATGAACACATTGACGTCCGATCGTCCAGCGCCGAACGGATTCGCGAGGTTGCAGAATTCGGCGTGACGTATCGGATCGACAAAACCTGGTCAGCCGGAATCATGAGTCTCCGCCAGCCCATCGACCTGCCCGTTGGGTTTGGCCCGCGGTCGTCGATGTCGTTCTTTCTATACAACCAGGACGGAACGCAGGCCATTGCAAGGCCGTTTCTGGACGGAGCACCTGCCACCGCTTTGCCAGGACCATCCCCGACAGTCTTTCCGGAAGACATGCCGAAGTACCACGCTTTCGACGGCTGGGATCAGGGCACGAATGCTCCGTCGCACAACTTTATTTATGACTTCGATGTCTATCGATTCTGCGTCAATGATTCCTGGCGCGAGGTGTTGCATAACTCAGCGACGGGAGAAGTGTTGTCGGGATCGCTCGCCGAACTGGTCGATGCGTTCTCATCGGGATGTGCGATCAAACTAGGGATCGACAACCTCTGCACCGATCTTCCGTCCGTTGCGGCGAACGTGTTCAACCACGAAGTCTTCATCCAGGGAGGTTCGGCTTATTATTATACCGAACGCAAGCTGTTCATGATTGGCTCGCACCCGCTCGTTCGAGTCAGCCCCGGCGTGCCCATGCAATACGCGAGTGGCAACTGGGATTTTGGCTGGCTCATGGTTCGCAGCGATGGACAAGTCATCTATCGTCGCTGCGATCCTTATTCGCTGAAATTCTCTGATCACGTCACGCAGAATGCCGTGCGGTGGTTCATCCGATGATGGCCGGCCACCGCGACGATGGGTTCCGGGAGCAGCGCATTGCGTCACTCAACCTGCATTGCGCACGGCACGGTAGGCCGGACCGAGCAAACCCGGCAACATCCGGAACGGCGGCTGCCGGTCGAATACAAGTTCTGCCGAAAACGTGTCACGACGGAAACTCGGGTTTGCGCTGTTCCGGCACATGCGGCGGACTTGGTCCGCTATGTGTATCTGACCGCTCGATGCTGCGGTTCGAAGTATTCCGGCAACAGGCTGTCGACCTGCAACAGTCCCTTGCGAGTCAGTTTCAGTTCATCGCCTTCGACGGTCAGATATCCGGCAGCCTGCTGATTCCGAAACGGCGTGGCGAATTCATCCTGAACGCGGACGTTGTACTTTGCGTTGATACGGCCAAGATCGACGTGACCCTCCTTCATCAACAGCACCAGTTCGCGAATCAACATCTGGTGAGCTGTCGGTCTCAGCGCACGATTGATCGGCAGTTCTCCTCGATTGACAGTTTCCATGTAGTCTTCGATGCCATCGAGATTCTGATAGTGCACACCCTGAAAATGTCCAAAGCTGGAAACGCCGGTCGCGATCAGATCACTGCCTCGGAACAAATGATCGCGGTACACAAAATGATCGGTGGCAGGATTTTTGATCATCTCATTTCCGCTCGAAATGTGATACCCGGCCGCAAGCAGGCGGTCCATCGCTTCACTCACCCAGCGTCGCTTTGTCGGCCAGTCCGCCACCGGTGATGCGATCCCCGTCTCGCGCATCTCCTTTGAGATCACGGTATTGAACGGCAGTTCCATCTGGTACATCGTAATATTGTCCGGCTGCATGGCAGCCGCCTTTTCGACACAGCGATGCCAGTTCTCGTCGGTCTCTCCTATCATACCCGCGATGAGGTCGATGTTGACCTGCGGAAACCCCACCTGCTGAATCCAGTCATACGCCCGCATAATTTCCGGGGACAAATGAGCGCGGCCGTTTTCTTCCAGAATGTGATCGTCGAAGTTTTCGACTCCCAGCGAGATGCGCGTGATGCCCATGTCGCGGAGAGTTTCCAGTTTCTCCAGATTGAGCGTGCCTGGTTCACATTCGAACGTTACTTCTTCGGCGCGGTCCCAGGAAATGTATTCGCTCATCCGGTCGCGAAGTGATCGCAGTTGCCGGGAACTCAGATAGCTGGGCGTACCACCGCCGAAGTAAACAAATTTCAGCTCGCGGTTTCCGATGGCGGCCCGCTGGCTGATGAGTTCAATCTCCCGCATCAGAGCCTGGACGTAGTTTTCGATCGCCTGAGCGTTCTGATTTGTGTACACCCGGAAGTAGCAGAACTTGCAGCGTTTGCGACAGAACGGGATGTGAATGTACAACCCCAGCGGCGTCTTGGCCGTCTGATCCGGATCGGAGTCCAGCGCTTCGATCGCGATGGGGACAAACTCGGACTTCCACTGAGAGAAAGGTGGATAGTTGGAGATGAAGTAGCTGCCGACTTCGGTGGTGGTTGCTGTTTCAGTTGTCGTCATGATTTTTCACCAATCATCGGGAATTCCCGAGGGGAATCGTCTGATAAGGCATCAACGTCCAGGAGTTTGTCTCGATACACCAAAACCGTGAGCCGCAAGGCGCTAGCCGCGGGTAATTCGCCTGCAAAAACCGGCGGCTAGCCTTGCCGCTCACAAAAACAGCGGTATTCAGACAGACTCCTAGTGCTTCTGGGTTCACTGTATAAGGAATGGCGTCGGATTCCAATGGGATTGACGAATTGCAGGACGCCGCGATTCCCGCGATCGATTCCGATGAGGTAAACTGTGCCGAACGTCCGGGATGGTCCTCCTGCGCTGGCTTTTTCGTTTAACGGCGAGCCGCAGAAATGAATCTACCGTAGCTGAATTCGCAAGAATTCGGTCCTCTTGCTCGAACAACTGAATTCTTGCGAATTCAGCTACAACTTTGCAGTAAGGAATTGCCTGCCGTTCGCCTTATGGGTTCCGTCATCGCTTCAGGATGCACA